>JBJTOW010000798.1:0-7751 GCA_046074805.1 Planctomycetota bacterium
AGAGTTCGCAAACCTCGATTTGAAACGACGTGCCGTCGGCGAAGCGACCAGCCAAGCGCAACCAGGGGTCGCGGTAATGGGTTACTTTCCACTCGCGGATATTCCCCTGCGAGCCTCGCTTGCGTTTCACGTTCGGTGGGGCCAGATCGAGTTCCGCTTGTACTTCAGCGTCCCTCCCCATGTCCCGGCCAAGCAATCGCACCAACTCGCCAAACAACGTGTACCGATGGTTTGAAAAATCGGTCCGGCCGAACCAGAGTCGGGCGAGGATCGATGCCACGATGAAGGCGGCGGCTCCGATCCCAACCGTCCGTCTTATCGACACGTCGAATGGCAGCGGCCAGATTACCGCGAGCACCAGCGTTAAAATCGCGGCCACCAACGTCCAACCCGCGATCCGGCGGCGCCGCTCGGAACGGGCGTCAAGCGCGGCCAAATGTCGCAAGTCCGAAAGCAACTGCGCCGGCGTCGCTCGATTCGCGTAGACTCGCGCGCCCTTGAAACCAGCCAATCCCATCGCCATATTCCGGCTCGCTGTGCTGCGAATCCCGCCAGTCCAACCCGTTCCATCGTCGCGCCCCATATCGAACATGTCAAGCGATTGCGACCGCCGCCGTTCGCTCGTGTACGCCTCGTTCGACCGCTTTCCGGCTCCTAAAGGGGCTGCCACGCATATTCGGGCGTTCGTCGACGCGTTATCCCGACAGTTCGCAATGGTGGATCTCGTGACGGTCGCTCCGCCCGCCACGGAGCCGCGAGCCATGATGCCACCCGCCATGATGCCACCCGCCATGAGGCCGCTCGCCACGGAGCCGCTCGTCGCATGGAACTCCGTCATTCATCGCTCGCCTACCGCTAGTCGATCGCAAGACTCAGCATTGGGCCAGTCTTCATGGGAACACTGTCCCACTGGGGTTCGCCACACTCCGCTGCCCGCGCTGGGGGCGACGCTTGTCGAGCGAGTGTTGCATTTTCGCGAGCATCTCAGGGCGTTTTGGCGCAATCGCCGGCCGAATGTGGCGCATGTGCGCTCGATTTTCGAAGGCTATCCGATCGCCCGCGACAAACGCCATTGGTGCGACCGGCTGGTGTTCGAAGTAAATGGCTTGCCATCGATTGAGTTGAAGTACCATTATCCGCGGGTCGCTGACGACCGCGAGTTGATGAAGAAACTGATCGCGCAAGAACAATGCTGTCTGGAAGCGGCCGACTTGGTGGTGACGGTCAGCCGCGTGAACGCGGCCTATCTTCGATCCCTGGGGGTTCCGCGCGCGAAGCTTCGCGTCATCCCCAACGGAGTTGACCCGCGATTGTTTTCCTATCAGCCGCCGCGTCCCTGGGCGGATCGAGAAGCTCGGTTCCTTTACTCGGGAACGCTTTCCCCCTGGCAAGGCGTGGGAGTCGCGATCGAGGCCCTTGCGCTGTACCGACGAGACGCGGCGGCGCGGCTGTCGATTGTCGGGAGCGCCCGGCCCGGCCAACGCGAACAACTCGAAACGCTCGCTCAGCGACTGGGAGTGCTTTCGCACATCGATTTCCACGTTTCGGCGAATCAGTTGGACTTGGCGGCCATGCACCACGCCGCTGACGCGGTGCTCGCCCCGTTGGTCGCCAATGACCGCAACTTGTTGCAAGGCTGTTGCCCGCTCAAGGTGCTCGAAGCAATGGCCAGTGGCACGCCGTTGGTTGCCAGTGGCCTACCGGTGGTGACCGCGCTCGCGCGGCCTGACGTCGACGCGTTGATGGTCCGACCAGGTTCGGCCAAAGCTTTGAAGGACGCGCTCTTGCGGCTGCGCGGCGATTTCAGGCTCGCGGACCAACTATCGAAGTCCGCGCGTCAACGGATTGAATCGCGTTTCACTTGGCGGATCGCGGAACGACGACTGGCAAGAGCGTATCGACTTGTCTAACCGCGCGGCGGCACTCCAAGCGCCTCGACCACTGATCGCAGCGCGGCCGATTCATGCTCGGCATGGAACGCCGCCAAGACGCGGCGACGCGCCGCGGCGCCGATCGTCGCACGTTGCTCGACGGGCAACGCAAGCGCCTCCAACAATGCTTCGCCCAGCCGAGCCATGTCCGGCCGGGCCACGCAGAAGCCGGACACTCCGTGTTCGATCGCCTCGGGAATGCCGCCCACATCGCTGCCGATCACCAGGCGTTCGCAAGCCATCGCCTCCAGAACCGCGTTGGGCAAACCTTCCCATAGGGACGGTTGGACAAAAATGTCAGCCAATCGTAGTCGCCTCGCTACCTCGGAAGGTTCATCCAGATGGCCCGTGACAATCACGCGGCGGCGAGCTTCGGGATGGGTAGCGGCGAACGCCGTCAACACGGAATGATCGCGTGCCCGCACCTCGCCAATCACCAGCAGGCACGCGGGCCGCGCAACTCGAACCCGCGCGAACGCGTCCAGTAGCGGTCCGATACCCTTCTTGTGCCGCAGTTCGCCGCTGAAAGCCAACACCGATTCGTCGTTGGCGATTCCGAGCGATTCGCGCAGCGTTGGTTCAGCGGGCCCCGGATGAAAAATATCCGTGTCGACACTGTTCGGCACCACGACCACGTCGCGTTGGAGGCTCGCCAGTGTCCGCGCCTTGCGGGCCAAGTCGGCGGAGACGGCCGTCACGAGCGAAGCCTGTTCCAGGGTCCAACGCAGCCGCGCGAAATCGCCCGGCGGGAACATCAGCATGTCGATATCGTTGCCCCGGGCGCTGGCTGTCGCCGGAATCCCGGCCAATTTGCCGAACAGCACCGCGAGAAAACCCGCTGGGAACAAGTAGTGTCCCCAGGCGGCGCTGAACGGCGTTTCCCGCTGCCACGATTCGAGTAGTCCCAATCCATGCTGCAAGGTGCTGTCCAGATTGGCAAACAGCCCCGCTCGCGAGACCACAATCCGCGCTGTCGTTGGGGAAGAAGACGCGACCAAGCGTGTCTCGACATGTCCCGCAGGCAACGCCCGGGTCCACGCTAACACCCGCACTTCGATTCCCAGGGCGGCGAGCGCTCGGGTGGTTCGAGCCGCGCTGCGCGCGACACCTCCCAGGTCAGGGGCAAACCGGTCGCAGAGAAGAAGTATCCGAGGCGTCATCGCAACCCTCGCTGAAACGGCCAACTTGCCCGGTTCGCCTAATTCCATGGTCGAAACTGGGCAAATCGTGACGAAAACATCACATGTTCCGACAAGCTGTACCGATTATTCCTGCAATAGCGATTGTAGCGGTCGCACGGGCGAAAGCCGGGAGAAGGATCTCCTGGATCGAAAGTCCGTCGAGCCGGAGGCAAACAAGGACGATTTCCCATGCGTCAGCGGTTCATGACGACCCGCCACCTGGTCTTGCTGGGTTTGGCGGTTGGTTTGGTGACCACTTGGCTTCTTTCCCTTGTAGCGAAGGGAACTCGCGAAGTGTCACGGAATGCGACAAATTCCCCACGCGACTCCGCCACGGCGCCGCTTGACGCGCCCGGCGACTCGGCGCGGTCCGGCAAGGCGAGCCTGCCTGAAAAGCTGCGGCTGCCGGACAGGCTGCGTCTGCCCGTTAGTGGCGATGACGTGGCCGGTGCCCAAAGTGCCGCTGGCGATGGTCGCCGAGCGGCATCCGGGTTTGGGGTGGAGAAGAACGCTCCGGGTAACTCGGTCCGTCCCGTGAATCATGAGACAGAGGGTAATGAGGCAGCGGCGAACGCAGCGCCAACGGGCGGCAACGTCCTTCGTGCCGGCGGCTTCCCAGCTGAGGACTCGCCTGCTAGCGGCTCGAAGGCGGCCGTCGAGGAATCACCGCCAGACTCGGTCCCGCCGACCCCGCCGACCGGTCCGACTGCCCCAGTGAACGGCCCCGCGAAGGGTGGCTCGCGGGATGGCCAGTCCGTCCAGGGCTATGCGACGAACGGCGTCGACGCGAACCGGTTGGCGGATGAACTGCGAAAACGCTACGGCAAAGTATCTCAAGTACGGATCGTCCCCGAGCCACGAACGCGGCAAGTCATCGTGATGGCTCCGCCCGCCGTGCAACGCGATGTTTCGGAATGGGTGCCACGACTTTCCGCGAAACTGAAGGCGGCTGGCGCCCTAGCTCCTCCCGACGACGGGGCCGAGACGGGAACATCGAGCATCGTCTTGGCGGCGAACGCCGCCGTGCCAGCGACTCCGCCCGCCGCCCGCCAGCTAACGCACATTGGCTGGCGCGAGTTGCAACATGGCCTACAGATGTTGTGGGGGGACCGGCTCCCGATGCAGGCCAGCGACGACGGCGGGAGTGTCGTGGTGTCGTTTCCTGGCCGGTGGCAGCCAGCTCCGTCGATGCGTGTGGACACGCGGCAAGGAGTTGTCGAATTCGACGGTCCAAACGCGGGGCGCCATGTCGTCGCGCGGCTTGTCGCCGCGCTCGATCGGCCGGCGAACGCCAACGCGACGGACGCCTCCGATCAGCAAATCGTGTCGGTTCGTGGCCGCGATCCACAGCGGCTTCAAAGCACGCTGGCCGCGCTTCACACGGCCTTCCAGGACACGGCCAACCAGCCGGCGGCCGGAGCCGGACAAGCTCCAGCGACGGCCCCCGCCGCGAAACCAACGGCGCCCCCTGAGGGCAAACCGGGGAGCCAAGACGGTAACGGGGCGGGCGAGGAAGCAGCCGGCGATGACGCCGACGATTCCGGCGGGCTAATCGGAAACGTTCAGATCGAGTTCCTGGAAGGGCTCGATGTGATCGTTGTGCGCGGCAAAAAGAAAGACGTCGAGCGCGTGTCGAAAATCATCCAGGAAATCGAGCAACTGACGCTCGAAACCAAGCCCCAGGTGCAAATCTACCCACTGACGCACACCAACAGCAAAGCGTTGGCTGATCTGCTGTTGCAGGTTTACAACCAAGTGCTCCAATCGCGTCAGGGGCAAGTGTCGATCACGGGCCTGGTCAAGCCGAACGCGCTGCTGTTGATCGGCCGAACGGAAGCGGTCGCGACCGTGGTGGAATTGATCCAAAAACTAGACCAGCCGGTCGAGCCCAATGCGACATTGAAGGTCCTTCGGCTCAAGCACATGGGCGCCGCCGAGGCGGAGACGACGATCCGCACCTTCTTCGGCCAACAGCCAATTGGCGGCGGCGCGGGCGGTAACGCTGCCGGCGGCGCGCCGGGTGGAGGATTCGGAGCGGGTGGCGGCGGCCAGGGCGGCGGCCAGGGCGGAATTCCGGGTGGAGCCCAAGCCGGCGGAGCGGCCGCTGGCACGAACCTCGCCACACGCTTGGTGATTGTCGCCGATGTGCGGACAAGCTCGCTGATCATCCAGGCCTCGCCCCGCGACATGTTGGAAGTGGAAAAGCTGCTCGAACAGATCGACGTCGAGGAGGGCCAGGCAACCAGCGAACTGCGGATCTTCAAGCTGGCGAACACGCTGGCTCAGGATATGGCCAACGTCCTGCAAGCCGCGATTCGCGGTGCGGCGGGGGGAACACCAGCGGGTGGAGCGGCTGGCGGAGGCCAAGGCCAGCCGGGCGGCCAAGGATTCAACCAAGGGAACCAGGGAGGTGGCGCTGCCGCGAACGCGGCCGCTGGCACCGCCCGGCCGACCAACTTGCAATTCGTCGCTGTCGACGCCTTGCAAAAGAGGGTGGTTGCCTCCGGCATCTCGTCGGACGTGTTCATCACCGCCGATGTCAGCGGCAACTCGCTGCTCGTGCGGGCGCCGGCGAAGAGCATGGAGCTACTCGCCGCCATTATCAAAGAGCTTGACAGCCTTCCGGCCGCCGAATCGCAGATCAAGGTGTTTACTGTCTCCAACGGCGATGCGACTTCGCTGGCCCGAATGCTTCAGGGGCTGTTCGGCCAACAAGTGACGATTGGACAAGGCACTGGCGGCGCTTTTGGTGGTGGCGGCGGCGCGTTTGGGGCCGGGGCCTTCGGCGGCATCGGCAACCTGGGCGGCCCCCAAGGCGGACCAAACGCTGGCGATAGCGTGCTTGTTCCGCTGCGGTTTGCCGTCGACGCCCGCACCAATAGCATCATTGTGTCTGGCTCGTCAGGCGATTTGAAAGTCGTCGAGGCTTTGCTCCTGCGACTGGATGAAGGCGATGTGCCACGCCGCCGACTTACCGTCTACCGATTGAAAAACGCCTTGGCCCAAGACGTCGCCAACTCGATCACCCAGTTGCTTCAACAGCAACGCCAGGTGATCAACCAAAACCAGTTCTTCAACCAAGCCGTCGCGCCGTTCGAACAACTGGAACGCGAATTCCTTTTACAGGCCGAGCCGCAAACCAACTCGCTGGTCGTCAGCGCCACGCCGACGTTCTACAACGAGATCATCAAGATGATCGAACAACTGGACTACCGGCCGCCCATGGTCATGATCCAGGTGCTGCTGGCGGAAGTCCAACTTAACAATTTGTATGAGATGGGGATCGAACTCGGATTGCAGGACTCGCTTCTTTATAATCGTGGCGTGAGTGGTCCAGGAAGTAGCATTCCAGGCTTCAACTTCAACAACGCTGGGTCGGCTGTGAATCAGCTTCCCAGCGCGAGCGGTGCGGGACGCGATTCACTGGGAAGCCAGGCGCTCTCGAATTTCAGTATGGGTCGAACTTCCTCGGCCGCGCAGTTTGGCGGACTTGTGATCTCCGCCGCAAGCGACTCGGTAAATATCCTCATCCGTGCTTTACAACAATCTGGGAGGCTGCAGGTGCTGAGCCGACCACAAATCATGGCGGTCCACAACAGACAAGCCCAGGTAATTGTTGGCAAGCGGGTCGCGCGGCCTCAAGGGACAACGCAAACAACGACTGCTGTGACCCAAAATGTCAATGATGTCGATGTGGGTTTGATCTTGAATATCATCCCGCAGATCAACGACGACGGCGTAATTCTAATGAACGTCCAGGCGGAGAACAGCGCTCTAAGCGATAATCCCACAGACATTCTGGAAGTTCCCTCGGGAACCGGAACAACGCAGATCAAGGCTATTAATACCACGAGTGCCGTCACGACCATAAGCGCGAAGGATGGTCAAACGGTTATCTTTGGAGGTTTGATTCAAACGTCGAAAACGATTACCACTCGCCGAGTTCCTTATCTGTCGGATATCCCCGTGCTGGGAAAGCTGTTCGAATACAACTCGAATTCTCAGGACCGCCGCGAACTGATGATTATCATGACGCCGAAGATCGTGAAGTTCGACGAGGACTACGACTGGATCAAGGGGACTGAGTCCGAACGAATGAATTGGTGCCTGGGCGATGTGGTCAACGTCCACGGAGATGTCGGGCTGCAAGGCGGCAGTTGCCTCAACTGCGAAAACTCATTGCCCGTAATCTATCCGGACCAGGATCCTACGGGAAGCAAATACTTCTACGATCCGAACGAGGCGGTGCAGCGGTCGCTTCAAGGAGCCCCCGCTCCCGTGAAGGGCGCCGAACTGGATGGTGGCACGGGCGGCGATGATGGAGTGCCTTCGCTAAAACCGATGTCGCCAAATTCGTCCCGTCGCGATCCAGCATTGGGTATGCGGCCTGTGCAACCGGCTAGCCATAGCGCGTCGGCGCCCCCACCAGGGCCTTATGGTCCGGCGCCCAGCCCCACGATGTCCACATCGCCGACGGGGACGTCGGTCTATGGGCCTCCCACCGCCTCTGGTCCGGCTGCGGGTTACTCGCCTTCTGCGGGTTACACGCCTGGAGCGGCGAATCCAAGCGGTTATGTGCCTGGTTCGGGCCGCGCAGTGAACGCTGGCCAGAACGTGTACGGCTCCATGAACGGAACAC
>JBJTOW010000799.1:0-4631 GCA_046074805.1 Planctomycetota bacterium
ACGCGTGGCACGGCGCTCCATGTCTTGCCGCTGGAGATTGAACGAACGGATCCCGGCATGACGTTCGAAGTTCCGTCGCCATTTTTACGGATCACCGCCATCCCTGGCCGTGCGGGTCTTTCCACCGCGTTTGATGCCCGCACAGGCAAGTGGGTGCGGGAGTTGACTCGGGCCAGCGAAGTCGCGCTCCGTTTTCAACTGCCCGAACAAGTTCTTCCTGCGACCATGGAACGTGGACTGCTCACTCTGCGCGGCAACGTTCCTTCGCGGACTGTGAGCATTTGGGAATTCGGCGGGGCGGTGCCACGCAAAATCCTCGACTACCCCAATGTCAACGGTGTGATCGAATGCCCACTCGAAGCCAACGACCTTACGCTCGACGCCCAGGGTGGCGTGCGTTTGATACTCGCGGTCAGTGGCGTCAATGGGCAAACGGATGACGGGGCGCCAAGAGCTGTCGCGGAAAGCGGGATGTCTGTTCCGCCAGGTGCGACGAGTACCCCGAGTCCGCCGCGCGTTGGTCGGCCGCCGTCCGGTCCGCCGATGTTTCCAACTGCGGCGGGCGAACCACCCGCCGCCGACTCGACCGAAACCAGCGTTTGGCAGTTCGATTACGTCCGGCTCTCGTTAGCGGGCAAGACGAGCGATTTTTAAGGGTATGGGAGCCGGAAATCGCTCAGCGTGTTTTGGAAATCTTGGATGATGTGGTTCGACGGATTTCCCAGCCGTCCTCAGGCTCGTGAAGCGACCAGCAACCGACAACCAGCAACCGACAACCAGTAACCGAAAACCGACAACAGACAACTGTGAACCAGGTGACCCGATGATCAAGGCGACGGGCGGGCCCGTTTTGGAAACGCGGGAACTCACGAAAAAATTCGGCGAGTTCACGGCGTTGGATCGGCTATCGATTGTGCTCGAACGCGGCCAGATTTTGGGCTTTATCGGGCCGAATGGCGCGGGGAAGACGACGGCGATCAAGATCCTGGTGGGCCTCATGCGGCCGACCAGTGGAACAGCGCGGATCGCGGGCGCTGACTGCGTCGACGATGCGCGGCGGATCAAACGGCTTGTAGGGTACATGCCGGACACGTTTGGTTCGTACGACAACATGCGGGTCCGCGAGTACCTGGACTTTTTCGGCGCCGTGTTCGGAATTTCCCGTCGGGAACGCGCGAAGCGGATCGACGAGGTGCTGGAGACTACCGGTTCGGCCTGGATGCAGGATCGGTTTGTGGAGAGCCTGAGCCACGGTATGAAGCAGCGGATCGGCGTCGCGCGGACGCTGCTGCACGACCCGGAGATGCTGATCTTGGACGAGCCGGCCAACGGTCTGGACCCCCGGGCACGGATCGAGATGCGGGAACTGCTGCTCAAACTGTCGGCGATGGGCAAGACGCTGATCGTGACCAGCCACATCCTTCCCGAACTGGCCCGCATCTGCAACATCGTCGCGATGATCACGCAGGGAAAGCTCCGAGCGTTCGGCACCTTGGACCAGATTATGCGCGACATTCGCCAACGCCGCACGTTCGAGATCCAATTGGTGGATGCCAGTCAGTTGAACTCGGCGGCCGAATGCGTCGTGCGCGGACTCGACGAAGCGGAAGGCAAATCGGTGGAAAAGTCGGAAGCCGAACTGATGGTGCGGTTCCAGACCAGTCGCACGGACAAAGACTTGGCGGGACTTTTGGCGAGGCTCGTCGACCAGCGAGTGGCGGTGGGCCAATTCCGCGAAGTTCCCACCGACCTCGAAGACGCTTTCCTGTCGGTGACGAGCCAAACGTGATTGGTGGTTGAGCCGCGAAGCCGATGCATGGCTGGCGGGTAGACGCAGTGTTTTCCTAAAGCTGGATGTTTCCCGATGGTGCCGATACTTGCCCGCGAGTTTTACGGAATACTGCGGACGCCGCGGGCGTTGGCGGCCATCGTGGCGATGTCGCTGGCGTTCGCCATGTTGGTCTTGGCACGTTGGCCGAGCGAGGCGTTGGTCGATTTGTCGGGCGGCCAGTCGCGACAGGTGTTCCGCGTCTTCTCCCTAGGACTGTTCGCCGGCGTGTTGCTGTTAGCTCCGGCTTTTCCCGCCGCCTCGATCGTGCGCGAAAAGATCAAAGGCACGTTGGCGCTGCTTTTCAATTCTCCTGTTACGGCGGTGGAGATTTACTTCGGCAAGTTCCTCGGAGTGCTGGCGTTCACCGCGGTTTTGTTGTCGACAAGTTTGCCGGCGGCGGCCGCCTGTTACGCGATGGGTGGCATCGACCTCGTGGGCGACGTCGGCACGCTCTACTTGATTCTGACGGTGGTGGCGATCGAATACGTGGCGCTTGGTCTATTGGTTAGCTCGCGGGCGCAATCGCCCGACTCGGCGGTGAGGATCACCTACGCCTGCGTGTTTCTCTGCTGTTTTGCGACGCTTGGTCCGTATTACCTCTTTCAGGGACAAGAGGGAATGTTGGCCGATTTGGCGTATTGGATTCGACGCCTGTCGCCGTTACCGGTGCTTTTGGAGCTTATCGGCCAGGGCAGCATGGGCGCGGCGGGGCTGATGGAGACGCGCGGCGGTTTCGGCGAATTCCTCATGGTGAGCTTGATGGCGATCGCTGGCCTGATGGCGGCGACGCTGCAGCGATTGAACTACAAGATCTTCGATCGCTCGCGGTCGCAAGGGCTGATCACCGACGACCAATCGACCGCCGTCCAAACGGCGCGTCGAGTGTTTTTTCTCGTCGATCCACAGCGGCGTAAGGCGGGGATTCCGTTCTACTTGAACCCTGTCATGGTGAAGGAGTTTCGAACTCGCCGCTTTGGCCGTTTTCATTGGCTGTTGCGGCTCGTCGCGATCTGCGCCGTGCTATCGCTCGCGTTGACCTTCGCCGCTACGACCGGCACGATGGACTGGGGAGTGGAAACGGTTGGCGGATTGCTGGTGTTGTTCCAGGTTCTGCTGGTGGCGTTGATTACGCCGAGCCTCGCGGCGGGACTGATCAGCACTGAGCGGGAAAGCGGCGGCTGGGATCTGTTGAGGATGACGACAATGTCCGGATTGCGGATCGTCACCGGCAAGTTGGCGAGCGTCGCATGGACACTGTTGTTGATCCTGTTCGCCACCGCTCCGGGCTATGTCGTGATGATCTACATCAAGCCGTCGATGTGGCTTCAAGTGTCGCTGGTCATGGCGTGCCTGGCTTTGACGGCCGTTTACACGCTGGCTCTGAGCGCCGCTGTTGGAGCCTTGTTTCAGCGCACGGCCACATCGACCGTGACCGTCTATGTCGTGTTGCTCGCCGTGTTCCTCGGGCCGCTGTTGATTTGGCTAGGTCGCGAGGCGCCATTCGGCTTTGACGTCGTGCAGACGGCCTTGATGATCAATCCGATGGGCGCGGCGCTGAGCGTCATCGAAACGCCCGGTTTCGCCCAGTACGAATTGATTCCAGGAAGTTGGTGGGTTGGCGGTTTGGTAAGCCTTGCGGCGTTCGCGTCGCTGGGCGTTCGAGTATGGCGGTTATTGCGGCCGCTCTAAGAGGGCCTCGCATTCGCCAACGGCAGCCACTTGGATACGGTTCTTGATACGCGAAGCGACAGGTTTTCGATGACGAACGAACGATTGCCAACTGCGGGACCGTTGTCGCCGACCAGCCGAGGCTGGATTCGTATTCCCGCAAGCGGTTTGCGGCGGGGTTTCCGTAACTTGGCGATGTCGGCGTTCGCGCCCCCAACCGTCATCGCGAACCGAGTCGCACTCGCGATGTTTTTGACCGTGTTAACGGCCGTTGGAACGCCCTGGGGCAGCTATGTGGACGGGAGGAGCCGAGCGGCCGGACAAGAACCGCGCGTGGCGGCAAGGCCGAACGCGGCCCCGCAAGCGGGCACGCCGCAAGCAGGTGCTCCGCAAGCAGGCACGCCGCAAGCAGGCACGCCGCCCGCGCCTCCGGCAGCGGTGCTTGGTCCGCCGCCCACGATCGACGCGAGCCGGGCGTACGTGGTGCCTGTGCGAAAGCCGTCGATGGCAGACACGGCTGACGCCAATGCGATTCCTGTCGACGACATCATGGACCAGGATCCGCTGTTGGTGTTGCCGGGGCGAATGTTCATCTACTCGAAGTCCCTCAAGCCGCTTTGGCTGAAGGCGTTGGCTCGTCCCGACGCCGACACGCGGCGGCTGGCGGCCGATACATTCACGATCGCGGTCGCGCGAAACTTTCCTGATTTGGCAGACGCCGGTCCGGCGCTTGTGGACGTGGCGGTGAACGACAAAGATCCTGTCACTCGGAGAGCGGCGGCTAGAGCGGCCGTCGCACTGGACTCGCGATCGGCGGCCGCGACGCTTTGGAAACTGTCCACTGACGATGGACTGCTGATGGCCCAGATCGTTGAACCGGCGCTTGCGCGGTGGAAGTTTTCCGATGCCGGTCCGGTCTGGCGTAGCCGACTGGAAAGGCTGGACGGCGAGCGGGCCTATTTATTGCTGGCGATTGAATGTGTCGCGGTGGCGGGCGATGCCGAAGCGGTTGAGCCTCTTCTTCAATTGGCGGGCAACGATTTAGCGCCGGGTGAGATCCGCACGGCGGCAGCGACCGCTGCCGGAAAGCTGAAAGACAGCGGCCTTTCCGAAGCCGCGACTGCCGCCATCG
>JBJTOW010000800.1:0-4514 GCA_046074805.1 Planctomycetota bacterium
CCCAGCGATGCTGGTCGCCGCCATCGGGCGTGGCAACTTCGTGCAGTCCGCCGACGAATTGCTGGCGGCAAAGCTGGACGAACTACGCGAAGAGAACGCGTCGCAGGCAATGCTCGACGCCGCCCGTCGCGAACTCGGACCGGCCGGCGAACTTTGGTGGTTCGATCTCGCAACAGGCGAGCCACGTGGGAAGTTCGCCGCTGGCGACACGATACTCGGCGGCGCCGCTGTCGATGAACGCGGACTCGCGTTCGGCTCGCGTGATGGCCATGTATACCGGCTCAGCCATACCGGCGAGCTACTGGCTCGGTGGCACGCCCGCGAACCGATTGTGACGTCGCTCGTGGCCGGTCGAGACTCTCTGCATGCCGTCGTTCGCTCGGGCCGGCTGTACGCTCTTGATCGCGAGACGCTCGTCCCGCGTTGGGACATGCGGCTGGGCGATGGCGAGAACTTTTTATCGTCGCCGGTGCTGGCCCGCCGCCGTCTATTCGTCGGCACGCCCGCGAACGGCCTGCGATGCGTCGGCCTGGGCACGCCTCCTGCGCCGCCCCTTTGGAACAGTGGCGCGACCGGCGGACCGGCCGACGACCGGCAACTCCCCGAACAAGCCGCGCTGGCGTGGAAAGTCGGACCGTCCAAGCCCGTTTCCAGTCCGCGACTCTGGTGCCCCACGCCGACGCCATCGAGCATCGTCGTCGTTCAAAGCGAGGAAGCTGATAGAGCTGGAGCTGAAAAGGCTGAGGAATCTCGCGTCACGCGCGTCATCGCCTATCCCGTGGAGAAATCCGCGACCAACGGACAAACAGCGCCGGCGCCGCATGGTTCATGGCAGCTCGAAGGCACTCCAAGTCTGCCGCCGGCAGCCGTTGGCGACCGCTTGATCCTAGCGTTCGATCGAATACTCGTCGCGATCGACACGGCTAGTGGTTCCCGTCCACCTCGCTGGCAAGTGCAACTCGAAAGTCCCTCACCGGTTTCGATGGCGGTCGACCATCAACGGATTGTGCTCGTAAACGGACAACGTCTCGAATCGCGTTCGATCGAAACGGGTGAACTGCTCTTCACGGTGCCGCATCATCTCGAAGCAGTGAACAGAGCAGCGTTAGCGGACGGTCCAGAGGTGGCTGGAACGGACATAGATGCGACGGCCAGTGAACCGCCCATGGCGTTGCATCTGGCCGACGACCTGCTTGTGGTGGCACGCGGTGCGTCGTGGGCGCTTTTCGACGCGCCGACGGGCCGGCCGCTTCCCTTCCCGAAGCCATTCCCACATCCATTCCCGCAGCTCGGCTTGCCTCGCGCAGATGCCATGTCAACGTCGCTCGCAGGCCCCAACCAAGGACTTGGTCCGCGGGGCCGCTTCCTGTGGCGTGCCGATGCGACCGTTGTGTTGGTCGATGATCGCGGTTGCACGCAAATGGAACTCGAACGCCTGGAGCGATCGCGTCAATTGTTCGCCAACGCGACGTCGCTGCTTGCCGCCTTGCCGATTACACCGGCTGCGTCCAACGCTGCGCCAGGCTCGACATCGAATACGCGTTTCCTCACCCTGTCGAAGGCCGGCGATTTGCGATTATTCGAATCGCCCTTCAAAACACCTCTGGAAGCACCTCTCGAACCGCCCCTCGAACCGTCCACCTCGTCTACGAAAGACGCCAACACTGCCAACACTGCCGACACCGCCGCCACTGAAATCACCGCCACCCCGAACTGGGAACTTGCCGGACTGGCGCCGCGGCCGCCGCTGGTCGCCTATCCGGCTGTTGTCGCGGCGAGAGATGCGGCGTTGATTCGGATCAACGTGGACGATGGCCAGGAGAGCGACTGGTTTCGGTGGTCGGACGCCAACCTGGCGCCCGCGACGCCGTTGGTCGCCGTTCGCGGCCGCGTGTACTACATGACTGCCGAGGGTTCGCTTGTTTGTCTCGCGGAGGCTCCGTGAGCGGCGAATTCTGGATTCATCGATTCTGGCCGGGCGGCTCGGACACGGATCCGGCCCGCGTGGATCTGCTGGGGGGCAAAGGCGCGGGGCTCGCGGCGCTCTCCCGAGCTGGCTTTCCGGTTCCCCCCGGCTTCACGATATCGGCCGAGTGCTGCGAATACGTCGAGCGGCACGGCGGATGGCCGGATGGGCTGGAAACGCAGTTACGCGCGGCCATGACTGATCTCGAAGCGCGTGTCGGTCGGTCGTTTGGCGCCGGCGATCCACCACTGCTTGTCGCCGTTCGCTCGGGAGCGGCCGTGTCGATGCCCGGCATGATGGACACGATCCTCAATGTCGGATTGCACCCCGGCATGGCAGCGAACCCCGGCATGGCAGTGAACCCCGGCATGGCAGCGAACGCCGGATGCGCAGCGGCCACTGAGTTTTGGTTAAGCTACGCCGAACACTCGCGGATGTTCTTATCGTCCGCGACCGGCCAAGCGGCCCCAACGGCCGCGGCTGGTGAACCGGCGGAAGCGTACGCGTCGCGACTGCGGACCGAGTGGCTCGCACGGACTAGCGAGCCGTTTCCACTCGATCCTTGGGAAGCGTTGCGGACCGCGATCAACGCCGTGTTCCGGTCATGGAACAGCGAGCGGGCGTTGACGTACCGCCGCCACCATCGCGTCAGCGGTGTGCGAGGCACGGCCGTCAACGTGCAATCGATGTTTCCAGCCCAGCGGTCCGGCGTGCTGTTCACCGCGCATCCCCAGCGGCCTGAGCAACGCGAAATGCTGCTCGAAGCGTCCTGGGGACTCGGCGAAGCGGTCGTTTCCGGGGCCGTGACACCAGATGTCTATGTGCTCGATAGCGACACATTCCAAACACGGGAAACGATTCCCGGCCAACGTCCCGCGGGCGATCCAGCGCTTTCTCGCGAACAGACTGTGATCATCGCGGAACTCGGGCGGCGAGTCGAACAACACTTCGGCTATCCATGCGACATCGAGTGGGGCTGGCGCGACGGCCAGCCCGCGCTGCTGCAAGCCCGCGCGATTAAAGGACTCGAACTGGTGGCCGAACGCGCGACAGCCCGCCGCGCGGCTCTGGACCAACTCCAGTCGCTCGCTACCCACCGGCCGGTTGTTCTCGCGCTGCACAATGTCGCCGAGACCGTCGCCTTCCCCCAACCTCTGACCGCGGATTGCCTCAGCCATTTGCTCAGCGCGCGGGGCGGACTCGGAAAGCTCTACCGCTTGCTGGGCTTCGAACCGGCCGAGTCGGAAACGAGCATCCTCGAGTTCGTCGGCGGCCGACCGTATGCTCACCCTGAACGTGTGGCGACGTTGTTTTTCGGGAGCCTGCCGTTCGGCTACGACCCGGATCGCCTGGTCGCCGATCGCACGACGCTCGACGGCCCGCCCCAGCAACTGCGTTGGGACGACGCTGATCCGTTTCTCTTTCTGCGGCTGCCGCGGTTGCTGTGGATTTTGCTCCGCGCCGCGCGGCGGGAACGCCAGCGCCGCCGCGACGCGATCGAGCGGTTCCGCGAACACGTGGAGCAAGCGATCGACCGGCAATTGGCCGCATGGCAGGCGGTGCCGTGGTCGAGTTACTCGGATGAAGCGCTGCGCGACCATTGGCGCCAGTGCCGCGAGTTGACCTTGGGCGACTGGGCGGCCGAGTCCTTGCTGCCGGGCTACCTGGGCGGCTTGGCCCACTCGCGGCTGGACGCCGCGCTGCGCGGGGCGATGGGAGCGGCGGACGGCGCCGCTTGGCTCGCACGACTCGTCTCTGGACTCGATGGCGACCTGACGGTTACTCAGAGTGAATGTCTCGAGCGTGTCGCATCGCAGGAGATGCAGCTCGCCGAATTCCTTACGCGTTTTGGCCACCGCGCGGCCGGTGAAATGGAGATTGCCCAGCCGCGATGGCGCGAAGAGCCCGGCTCGCTCGAACGAATGATCCGCCCTGGCCGCTCCCGCCCGGAACGTTCGCCGACAACGCGTCACGAACGGCAGCGGGCCGATCGGCTGGCGGCCGAAGCCGAATGGCAAGCCGCGCTGGCGCGCCACGGCGCGTCATCGCTGCATGAGGACCTGCTGGCGGATTTGCGGACCGCGCAGCAACTGCTTCCCTATCGCGAAACGGGCAAGCACCACTGGCTGCGAGCCTACGATCGGCTCCGCGCGATCGCGCTCGAATGGGGACGTCGCCACGGGATAGGCGACCAAGTGTTCCTGCTTCACGAAGCCGAACTGCTCGGCGAAACGCCGCTACCCGACGCCGCGGCACGCGCCGCGCGCCTCCGCCGCTGGAAAGCCTGCCGGCAACTCGGCCTGCCCGACATCCTCGATTCGCGCACGGCCGCAGGCGATGCCGTCAGCATTGCCGCCGGTGCCGCCACCGGCACTGCAACAGGTACTGCCACCAGCGCCGCCACGAGCACAACCGCCAACGCAACCGTCAGCGTTCACGCCAGCGACACCGCCGCATCGCAACGCGAACTTTCCGCGCGGCCACTGTCGGCGGGAATCGTGGAAGGCGTCGCGCGCTGCATCGTCGATCCGAGCGACATGGACGATGT
>JBJTOW010000801.1:0-4328 GCA_046074805.1 Planctomycetota bacterium
GCAACTCAGCGAGATCCAACGCCAGCTTTTTTATTGCGTGATTGAATTATGCTCGGACAAGGGTAGCCGCTACGTAGCGCTGTATCCGCCTCGCCAATTGAGTCGCGTTTCCATGGACATCGCAGACTCGACCGAAATTCGCGGCGTTGTCCGGGGTAAGCACGCCGAGGTGGGTATTGTGCCACGCCCGGTAGAGCAACGCCTCCAGAGACTCTACGTTCAGCGAGGTGCGCTAGTAATGAAGGACGACACGGGTTATTTGTTTGGCTCGACACGGGCCGACTGGTCCGCTCCGATTGCGGAGGAATGGCCGCTGCGTCCGCGTCAAAATGGCAAGGTAGTTCCTGAAACTGAGTGTCGTTTGCGTTTCACACAGACATCTGGTTACGAAGCGAAACTCACCATATTCATGCCGCTTGTTCCAAAGGAAGTGGAGTTGAAGCAAGCTATTGATACTCTCAGTGAGAATAAGAAACGCATCCTTGAAAAGAGGCGTGTCATTGACAACCTACGGATGAACGCCAATAGCCTTGCTTTGGAAGAAGCGAGCAAGTTAGACGGTCCTGTCGGGGAACTTGGCAAACTATGCGATTGGCCCGAGCTTTTGTTTCCCCGAGAAGCGGACTACCCGGACCCAGAAAAGGGCAAACGCAAGTCAGGCAAATCCCCGTTCGAGAACGCTGTCGAGAGCTACTACCTCAAACTGGATGAATTGATCGGCATTTCTGGTGGCAAAAACACTAATAGTGTTAGTGAACTAACAATCAGAATGATTGAGAAAGATCTTGCTACGACAAGAAAGGAACGGGATGCAATTAGCGCGCCACGTCTAAAGATCCTCGGAGATTTTCAAGCGGCAACGCGTGCGGCACGCGTTGAGATCTACCGAGTTGTCCCTCGCGAGCCTCGCGAGCCGAATGAGACGCCGCGTTTGATTCGCGTTCCGACCGTAGTGACGTCACCAGTAAACAAACCCGGAGTGACCGCTGGAATGTAGTGGGAATGGCGAGCGATAGAAGCGGCTTTCTCAGCTATGCTCCGCAGGCCAGACCTATCCCAAAGTAGTCGTTCGTGGGCTACGTTGTTGTGTTCTCGAAGCTTATTAGTCCACGCTCAGGAGTAGTTACCTTGAACACAGGAATCAACAACGCGTTTTTTGGCGGAAAACTTGGCCGTGCGGCAGGGGCAGCAATATGGCCGAGTTCGCCTAGCTCAATGGGTCCAGGCGAGGCTAGACGTCGCACTAGGCATGCCAATATCGCTTTGATCCTAGGTATCTTGGCGGTTAGCGGCGGGGTGACGCACATCGAGAATCCTGCCGTATCGATCGCGCCCCAAGTGGGCTTGTCAATTGCGGCCGCCGACGACGATGCGAAGCCGGGCGAGGGTGGTTTTGTGCGGTTGTTCGACGGCAAGACGCTCGCGGGCTGGACCGGGGCCAAGGACGCGTATGGCGTGGAAAACGGAGCGATCGTCTGCAAGCCGGGCACCAGCGGCAATCTGCTTACCGAAAAGGAATACGGCGATTTCGTGTTCCGATTCGAATTCAAGTTGACCGAGGGAGCGAACAATGGGCTCGGAATACGCTGCCCGCTACGCGCCCAAGGTAATCTGCACCTCGATGGCATTGAGTTGCAGATTCTCGACCACCGCGCCGCCAAGTACGCGAACATCAAGCCTTATCAGTTCCATGGCTCGGTTTACGGCATCGCGCCGGCCAAGAAGGAGTTTCTCAAGCCGCTCGGCGAATGGAATCAACAAGAAGTGACCGTCCGCGGCCGCCGCGTTCAAATCTCGCTCAACGGCGCCGCGATCGTCGATGTTGACCTTGATGAGGCGACAAAAAACGGAACGCTCGACGGCGCCGAGCATCCCGGCCTGAAGCGAGTTCGCGGACATCTAGGTTTTCTCGGACACGGCGACCGCGTTGAGTTCCGCGCGATCGAAATCAAGGAACTGTAGCGTCAATTCCAGGGCAGGCCCGCGAACGCCTAGGAACCGCCGCTCCACCAAATTCGATGGAGGCGGCCACGCGATTGGACGATGTCGCCATCGGTCTTCGAGGCGATGATCCAGTCGGACGATCGACGGGAGAGGACCGTGTCCACGGCAGCGTCATCTAGCACTCTGAGAGCGCCGGCCTGTGCGAACGCCGAGTCAACCGAGGCGGCGTCGAGCAGGGGTTGCGCGCGTCGCATCCGCCGCGACAAACTACCCGGCCGCTGCCAAACACTCGCCAAAGCAGCTATCCGCGAGTCGGACGTTCCGTTAGCGGCGGCATTCTCGGCGGTTCGCGTCGCCGTCGAGGCGGGCGGCGCCAAGTTGCCGCTGGTGAGTAGATTTGTGCCCCGGCCGCCGTCGAGATAATCCGCGCCGTCGCCGCCCACGAGCAAGTCGTCCCCCGCCCCGCCCTGAAGTTGGTCGCGGCCCGCGCCGCCCATAAGCACATCGTGTCCAGCACCGCCTGAAAGCACATCGTCGCCATCACCACCGTCCAGCCAGTCATTACCGCGGCCGCCTTGCAGATAGTCATTGCCGTCGCCACCGAATAGCTTAACTCGCTGGGTGACCCGCTTATGAACGGAAATGGAATCGTTGCCTGCGCCACCATACACAATGATTTCGCTCAGACGGTTATAAGGGCCGAGTGGCCGCCCGTTCACGATCACTGTCATCCGTCCGCGGCGGTCGTAACGGACTTCGATGGCGTCTGGACCGTCTGTTCCGCCAACACGAAGCACGTTCCCCACTCGGTCAGTCTCGGACAGCGATACTCTGGTCGAGCCAGATAAGGTGGTGCCCGACAACCGTACCTTCGGTGTGAATGTGCCCGACGCGCCAAACTCGCGTTCCACCGACACGCCAGCCGCAGCCCCCGTCACTGCCTGGTCGGTTGTGCCATCGCCATTCCAGTCGATCTCGTATGTTACCGTCGCCGCCGACGCGCCGACCGCGCGCAGCGTGTAGCTCAAACGTTCCGACCGCAGACCAGATTGCGGTCCCGTGATTTCGACCGCCGTCGCCGTTACTGTCGTGACCGGTGGATCGTTCGTTTTCGGATCGTTCGTTTTTGGGTCATTTGTTTTCGGATCGGTCGTTTTCGGATCGGTCGCTACTGGATCATTCGTTTTCGGATCAGTCGCTACTGGATCATTCGTTTTTGGATCGGTTGGTGGCGGATCGGTTGGTGGCGGATTGACAGGTGGCGTGATGGTGAGCGAAACGCTGGTGACGGGCGAGTCGAGTTCGCCGTCGTTGGCTCGGTAGCGGAAGGCGTCGGAGCCGGAGTATCCGGCGTTCGGGAGGTAGGTGAACGAACCGTTCGGGTTGAGAGTCAGTTGTCCGAAATTCGGCCCGCTCACGAGCACCGCCGTCAATGGGCTGCCATTCGGGTCGTTGTCGTTGGCCAAGACGCCATTGAGCGTAGTCGTGAAGAGCGGTTGGCCGGCTGGCACGGAATAACTGTCGGTGTTGGCGAAGGGCGGCGTGTTTGGGGCCCCCACGTCGATTGTGACCGTGGCCGGATCGGATGCCAGTGCACCGTCGCTCGCCACATAAGTAAAGGAATCGAATCCACGGAATGTGGCGAGCGGGTAGTAGAGGAACGATCCGTCGTCATTGACCACCAATTCGCCATGCTGCGGGAAAGTCACAACGGAAGCTATTAAATTGTCGCCATTTTCATCTGTGTCATTGGCGAGCAGGCCGTTGCCCGCCCCAACCGACAACGTGCCTCCAGCGGTTGTTGTGTAGCTGTCGGGACGAGCGGCCACATCGCCGCGCTGGTAGGTCGCCACCACCTCGCTCCGAAGGGCGACATAGTCGGCGTACATCCGCTCCAGTTCGTGAAGCATTTCGATTTCGATATCGGTAAACGAGGTGCGTCGGGCTTCCGCCAGCCAGTGGTTGAACGATCTTTCGCGCCCCTGTAACTCCGCTAGCCACTTGGTGTCGCCATCGGACAAGAGGTGGGAGGCGACGTAGCCCCGCTGCTCCAATAACGCGATCTCCAATTCCTCGGCCGACCGCACGCTCGGCAGATACTCATTCGCGACACGCTCGACATCCGCGCGGAATCGCAGCGAAGTGGCGACGGCGAGTCCGGCGTGCGCGACCGCGACGACGCCGACGAGATAAATGTTGATCTTCCGCGAAAGTTCCGTAGCGGCGGCGCGTAAAAAAATGGACAGTGTGGAACGACAGACGACGTTCTTCGGCGGCCTAGGTTGGCCGGCCACGAGGTTCTTGTGCGAGTTTCGGAAGGGTGGTGCCACCGCGTCGCGGGTTCCGAGATCGCCGCCGGAGCGAATCGCTCACACGGACCTCGC
>JBJTOW010000802.1:0-13254 GCA_046074805.1 Planctomycetota bacterium
GACGTAGACTTCGCCGTGCTGGTAGGGGCTCATCGTGCCCGGATCGACATTGATGTAAGGGTCGAGCTTTTGCATTTTGATGCGCAAGCCACGACGTTCCAGCAACATGCCGATGGAGGCGCTGGTGAGTCCTTTGCCCAGCGAGCTCACTACGCCGCCGGTCACGAAAATATGTTTGGTCATGCCGATCCTTCCTGGAGTTCGGGGGTCGTGGCCATGCGTTGGACGAATTCGCGATAATCGGCTGGCGTATCAATTCCCGTCGTCGGTTCGTCGATGACGCCAACGAGTATGGCATGGCCCGCCGCCAGCACGCGGAGTTGTTCGAGGCTTTCCAACTTTTCAGCGTCGGACCGCGGCAACTCAGCGAGCCGCAACAGGAAGTCGCGACGATAGGCGTACAAGCCGATGTGTTGGTGAAAATGGGCTGGCGAGTCAGTTAATAGACTGTCCTGCCATGAGCGAGCGTAGGGGATCGGACTGCGGCTGAAGTAAAGCGCCCGGCCGCGGTCGTCGAACACCACTTTCACGCAAGCCGGATCGAGCAGTTTGTCTCGGGAGCGGATGGGCGTGGCGAGTGTCGCCATGGAAACGCTCGGATCGCTCCGCAGCAGACTGGCCGCCAGGTCGATGGCGGCGGGCGAGATTTCCGGTTCGTCGCCTTGCACATTGACGAGGATATCCCATTCGCTGCGAGCACGCGCCACTTCGGCCACGCGGTCGGTGCCGCTGGCGCAGTCGGGACTGGTCATCACCACCTCTCCACCAAAGGAGCGAACTTCGGCGGCGATTTCCTCGTGGTCGGCGGCGACGATGATTCCCGCCGGCAAGGCGGCCTGCGCCGCCGCCTCGTAAGTATGCCGCAACACGGTCTTTCCCGTTTCGTTCAGCAGCAGTTTACGTGGCAATCGGGTCGAGGCGAGCCGAGCGGGAATGACGATCAGGCAGCGGTCGTTCATAGTCCGTGGCGCAATGTCACTTCTTAGAGGGAGTGTCCGGGGCGGGCTTGCCGGGTCCGGCGTCGGCCGGCAACTTTTCGATGGTCCCGAACAGATGGCCGCCCACTTTGCCGTGGGTCCAAGTGCCAGCGTAAGTCGTGTCGTGGAACAAAACGCGGGCGTTGAACGTGCCGAGTCCTGGGATGGTGAAATTGTCGAGTGTAATGACGGGCGTCGCGCCAGCCCATTTGATTTCCAACGGCAACGGCACTGTCAAATCGTTCGCGCCGTACTTGATGCGCGCTTGCAACAGCCAGAAATCCCCTTCGTCCATCTTGGTCGCCGACAAGATGGTGTACTCTTCTTTCGCTGGCGGCACGTCTTTGGCGAGCACCGTGAACTGGCCGACCAGCTTCACGCCCCGCAGCGACTCGGAAAACTTCTTGTGCAGTTCCTCCGCCGGCGAAACCTTTGACGCGGACGGTTTGGGGAGCGCCGGGGCGGGCGGCTGGGCCGTCGCGGCTGTTGGGATTCCAATCGCGGCGACACCAAGAAGCAGCCCGGCGACGGCACCCAGCGTTTTGTTCAACATCGCGAAGTCTCCAATCAGGGCACGAACAGGATCGGGGTCAGAATCGGAATTGGAAGCGGAAACGCAAACGGAATCCGGAGCGTTTACGCGAAGGGACTCATGGAGATCAGCGGTTACATAGCGCCCAGGGCCGCTCGGGCCTCGGCGACGATTCGGTCGGTCGTGATCCCGAAATGTTTATACAAAGTGTTCGCGGGAGCCGACGCGCCGAACGATGACATCCCCACGAACCGGCCACCCAGCCCGATGTACTTGTCCCAGCCCATGCGCAGGCCGGCTTCCACGGCGACGCGAGCCGTGACGTTCGGCGGCAGCACCGAGTCGCGGTAAGTGGCATCCTGGCCGTCGAACAGTTCCCAACTGGGCATGCTGACCAGCCGCGTCTTGACGCCAGCGGCGGCCAATTGCTCGTAGGCGGCCACGCACAGCATCAGTTCGCTGCCAGTGCCGATGAGGATCACGTCGGGAAGGCCGGGTGCGGCATCCGCGAGAACATAGGCGCCGCGCCCCGTGCCGGACGCGGCGGCGAACTTGGCGCGGTCGAGCGTCGGCACATTTTGGCGGCTTAAAACCAACGCGGCCGGGCGGTCACGGAGTGTTAACAGGGCCCGGTAGGACTCGGCGACTTCGTTCGCGTCGCCAGGCCGCAAGACGACCAAGCCTGGAATTGCCCGGCAGGCCGCCAAGTGCTCGACCGGCTGATGCGTTGGGCCATCCTCGCCCAACCCGATCGAATCGTGCGTGAAGATGTAGAGTACGGGCAGGCGCATGAGGCTGCTGAGCCGCACCGAGGGGCGAACATAGTCGCTGAACACGAAAAATGTCGCGCCGTAGGGACGAATGCCGGAAAGCGCTAATCCATTGCAGATCGAGCCCATCGCGTGTTCGCGAATGCCGAAGTGGAGATTGCGGCCGCCGTAGTTATGGTGTCCGAAATGGCCGGCGTCCGGGTGTTCCAGCATGGTCATGGTGGATGGCGCCAGGTCAGCGGAACCGCCCACCAACCACGGAAACGCGGCCGCGACCGCGTTCAACACTTTTCCCGAGGAGACTCGGGTCGCCAGACCTTTCGCATCGGCGGGGAAAACAGGCAGAGCCGACTCCCAGTTCGCTGGGGCCTTACCAGCCCAGATCCGCCGTAACTCGGCCGATTGCTCGGGATAGGCCCCTTCGTAGCTGGCGAACTTCGCCTCCCACTCGCTCCGCAACGCCGACCCACGAGCCCCCACACCGGCGGCGAAATCCGCGAGCGTCTCGGGCGGAACGCGGAACTTTTCCTCTTCAGGCCAGCCATAGAACCGCTTGGTGAGTTTGACTTCCTCATCGCCCAGCGGCGCGCCGTGGGCGCTATGGCTGTTCGCCTTGTTGGGCGAACCGTAACCGATGATGCTCCGCAGAATGATCAAGGTTGGTTTGTCAGGGGTCGCTCGGAACGACGCGAGCGCCTGCCTGATCGCCGACAAGTCGTTGGCATCCTCAACAGTCACAGTGTTCCAACCGAGCCCCTCGAAACGCTTCGCGACGTCTTCGCTGAACGCAAGCTCGGTTTCGCCTTCGATCGTGATCTTGTTGTCGTCGTAGATCCAACAGAGATTGCCCAACCGGAGATGGCCGGCCACCGAAGCGGCCTCGCAGGCCACGCCTTCCATGATGTCGCCGTCGCTGCACAAGGCGTACACGTCGTAGCCGAATAGATCGAAGCCAGGTCGATTGTAGCGCGCGGCGAACCACTGAGCGGCCATCGCCATGCCCACGCTGTTGCCCACACCCTGGCCAAGCGGCCCTGTCGTCGTTTCGATCCCCGCCGCCTCGCCGTATTCCGGATGGCCGGCGCATGGGCTGTGTAGCTGTCGAAAATTGCGGAGGTCGTCCAGCGTGATCGCGGGGCCGTCCGACGGATTGCCATCGTGGTCAAGCTTTCGGACCTGGGCGAGGTGCAGGACCGAATAGAGCAACATCGACGCGTGGCCGCAGGACAAAACAAACCGATCCCGTCCTGGCCAACGCGGCGCCGCCGGATCGTACCGCAGCGAATGATTCCAAATCGCGTACGTGACTGGAGCGAGCGCCATCGGGGTTCCCGGATGGCCACTATTCGCTTTTTGCACCCCATCCATCGAGAGGGTGCGGATCGTGTTAATCGACAACAATTCCTGAGTGGAAGACGCCATCAGCCGCTATCCTGCCTGATTGGAAACGCCCGCGACGCGGGTAACCGGTTTATTTTGACCCAGCATGGTACGCGACACCGGTGAGGAAAGAAAGCGGCGGCGCGGGATGGAAAAACTGGACACCGAGTGTCCCACTGCTAAGGTTGTTGGGAAGACGTGGGGCACGTCAGGGCCGACCGCCGTAACCGGGTGGAACCGGGACGGAACGCCCAAAAACATGGCGAACACATACGATGGGATCCGCCGAACTCAAGGACGGCGCGGCAGCCCGCCGTCCGCACTCGTCCGCTACTTTTCCGCCTACTCAGTCTGTAGGCCCAAGGGCCCGCAGTGGCCCGCGACAACCTTCCGCCAACGCTGAACAGCGCGCGGCCAGCGAGAGCTCGCAAAACCAATCATCGCGATCGGCCAAAACATCGCGATCGGCGCGAGCAACGCGACAACCTCTTCGAGAAACCACTCGGCGGCCAATGCTCGTGAAGACGCGTCGGCCCATCGTCGGGTCGTCACGCTACCCCAAATTCACGACGGGGCGGCAACCACGGATGCCGACTCACCCAGGACGGATCACCACGGCGTCGAAGCCTGCGTCCGTGGAGCCTGCGACTGTGGAGCCTACGTCCGTGGAGCCTACGTCCGTCAAACCCGCGGTACCGAAACCCGCGGAACTGGGGACGGCGAGCATCGAGACGGCGAGCATCGAGACGGCGAGCGTGGAGACGTCGAGAGGTCACGCAGAAGCCGACAAGGCAGTGGTCGAACAGGCGTTCGCGGAGGAGGCTCTCGTGCGGCAGGCCAACGTAGACGCTTCGACAGGGGAAGTTGCGTCCACCAGCTCAGCAAGCCGTCCAGCGTCTGGCTTATCCGTAAGCCGCTCGACACGAGGACCCATGCGTCGCCCTCCCGGCCCAGCCCGTCCCAGGGCCCGCCGACGGACCCAGCGTGGGTTGTCCCAAAGTTCCCGCGTTTCCCGCAGTTCCCGCGTTTCCCGCAATGGTTTGTCGTTTCCACGCTCGTCAAGCCAACGGGAATCGGCGATCGTGGGGCGAGCTAACGACTAACCGGTCGGAGAGCAATTCAAGACCGAGACGCTGGCGACTGAGCGACTGCGGGCCGAACGACTGGATGCCGAGAAGCCAGAGGCGGATTTGCCACGGAATCTCCCCGAGCTTTCCGTTTTCAGTGAAGAGAATTTTCCGCGGTTGCTGGAAGCGCTCCGCAGCGGCGATCAACAGGCGATGACGCTGGTGTGCCAGCATTACGGCGACTGGCTTCGAGGCGTGATCCGTAGCGCGATCCATCCCCGGGTTCGGCAGCGGTATGACTCCGTGGACTTTGTGCAAAGCACATGGGTTTCGCTGCTCACGCAGCGTGATCGGCTCCCGCATCTCGTCAACGCCGACGAGCTAGCTCGGTATCTTGCTCGGATCGCTTTCAACCGAGTCTATGACGCCAGCCGAGAATCGTTTCGCACGAAAAAACGCGATGTGCGACGGGAATGTGGCCTAAGCGATCTCGATCAGGGGCGAGGAGGGCAGTCGGCGATAAAAGATCGACGCCAAGCCCGTCCCTCGGAATTTTTCTGCGCACGGGAACGGATGGATAACATCAATAAATGCTTGGAGCAATTCCCGCCGCACATGCGGCAAATCCCCCGGCGTCGGGCGTTCGGCGAATCGTTCCTGAATATCGCCAGGAGCATTGGGGTCCATGAGCGAACCGTGCGACGGTTCCTGAAAGATCTCCTCCGCCTGATTTGTCCCGACGGCGCGGAAAAGACGCGGAAATAGCTGGAACGACGAACCGGAGTTCAATCATTCGAGACATTTTTTCCGATCGTGAAGTGACCTGCAAAGTCGGTGATTCCGTGTTGGACAACGGGGCGAATCCATTTCATCGCTCCGAAAACCAGTCCGCCAAAGCTTGACCGGTGGCCGAATCGCGGCGTCGCGCCAACTGTTCCGGCGTGCCCTCGGCGACAATCGTGCCACCGGCGTCCGCTGCGCCGGGGCCGAGATCAATGATATGGTCGGCGGCCGCGATGATTTGCAGATTGTGTTCGACGACAATCATCGAATGACCGACGTCCAGCAGCGCCTCGAAGCACGTCCGCAGCCGTTCCACATCGGTGAAATGCAGACCTGTGGTTGGTTCATCAAACAGGAAAAGCGTCCGCTTGCGGCCGGTCGAGGCGAGGTGGGCGGCCAGTTTCAACCGCTGGGACTCGCCGGCGGACAGCGTGTTGGCGGGTTGTCCGATGCGAAGATAGTCCAAGCCAACATCGAGGAGCGGTTTCAAACGGATTTGAACTTTCGGCTGGCCGCGAAAAAAGCCGAATGCTTCGCGGACTGTCATCTCCAAGACTTCGGCGATGTTCTTGCCGCGATAGGCGATCGCCAGCACCTCTTTGCGATAGCGTTTGCCGCCGCACTGTCCACATTTCATATAGACATCCGGCAAAAATTGCATGTCGATTTCGAGGAAGCCATCGCCTTGGCAAGTCTCGCAGCGGCCGCCTTCCACATTGAAACTAAAATGGCCGGGACCGAACCGTTGCGCTCGGGCCTCGGCGGTTTCCGCGAACGCGGCCCGAATTGGATCGAACGCCTTGAGATAAATCGCGGGATTCGACCGAGGCGAGCGGCCGATGGGGCTCTGGTCGATCATCACCACATCGTCGATCGCTCCGTCGCCTAGCAGGGCCTCATACGGTTGGGGCGGCTCGTCGATCGTCAAATCCTTTCGTTGGCAGAGCGCGCCATGCAGAGTGTCTTGCACCAGGGTACTTTTTCCGGAACCGCTTACGCCGGTCACAACGCACAGCGTTCCCAAGGGAAACTCCACTGTGACATTCCGCAGATTGCGGCCACGGGCGTTGACGAGCCGTAGCCAGCCCTGTTCGGCGCCCCGCCGTGGCCGTGGCGATGCGGTCCGACCGGCGCGGTTCGCCAAGTAGGAGCCGGTCGCGCTGCGGGGCTCGGCGAGCATTTGGGTCCACGAACCAGCGAAAACCAGTTCGCCGCCGTTCTCGCCCGCGCCGGGACCAATCTCCAGCAACTGGTCGGCCGCCCGCAACAACGCCTCCTCATGTTCGACAACGACCACCGTGTTTCCGCGGTCCCGGAGCTTTTGGATCGCCGCCACGAGCGGTTCGACATCCCGGGGATGCAAGCCAACGGAGGGTTCATCCAGCACATACAGCATGTTGACGAGACTGGCCCCGAGCGTCGTCGTGAGCGCCACACGCTGGGCTTCGCCGCCGCTGAGCGTCCGTAGCGGTCGGTCCAAACCAAGATGCCCCAGTCCGACCGTCTCCAGGTATTCCAGCCGAGAGCGGATTTGGGCCAGACTTTGCCGCGCGATCGCCGCCTCCCATGGCTCCAACGTTAGGCTCTGGATCAAGCCCCGCATCTGGTCTACCCGCAACGCGGTCCATTGGTCGATCGCCCGGTCCGCGATCCGCACCGCCAACGCCTCGGGCCGCAGCCGCCTCCCCGAGCATTCGGGACACTCCCGTGAGATCCGCCACCGGTTGAGGAACATCCGGTGGTGCATCTTGTAGGTTTGGGTGCCGAGGTTCTTGAAGAAGCCACGCACGCCCGGGTAACCCTGAGCTAGGACTCCATCGAACACCATCCGCTGTTGATCTTCCGTCAGTTCACGGTACGGCTTGTCGATGGGAATTCCATTGCGCTGCGCGAAAATCAGCATGTTCTCCTGATGGTGTTCGTAAGCGGGCGAGAGCCAGCACGTAATCGCGCCTTCGGACAAACTCAACCCCGGATCAGGAATCACGCGGTCGAAGTCGATTTCCAGCAGATTGCCAAAACCCTCGCACCTTGGGCATGCGCCCAGCGGGCTGTTGTAGTTGAACAGCCGCGGCTCGGGCTGCCGGAAGGCGCGACCGCACCCACCACAGACCAGCCGATTGAAAAAACGCACTTCACGCCACTCGCGGCCATCAATCTCGCGCGGAATTCCCACATTTCGCGGCCCCGGCAGCTTTGCCTCCGAATGTGCTGACCCCGAATGTGATGGCCCTTTCGGCGTTGGCTCCGAAAGCGGCGATGCCGAGCCGGCCTCGAGAAACACGACGCAGCAACCTGCGCCGCGGATCTGGCAGGTTTCCAGCGAGTCGACCAGGCGTTTCGTCGCGGCCGTATCTCGCGGCCCGCTCATCAATCGATCGACGATCACAACCAGCTCATGGGAAGCCGTTGAGGCATTCGCGGCACTGGAAGCGTTGGAAGCATTTGTGGCCTGGGAAACACTCGCACCGCCCGTCTGACCGAGAAGTTCCGCGAGCTCGCCGCCCTTCGTCAGATCGACGACACGGTCGCCGATCACAGCCCGGACAAAACCGTCTTCCACCAGTTTTTGGCGGATCTCCGCGAATGACGGCCCGCCTGTCGATTGTGAACCTGTCGACTGTGAACCTGTCGGGGCGGGGCCTGTTTGGTCTGCTTCTATGGAATCTGGGCCGTCCTGGGTCGACGAATCGGGCCGGAGACTAAGCGGATAGCCGATCATCGCTCGGCGCTTAGGCGGTTCGGCAGCCAACCGTTCCGCGATACGTTCCGGCGAGTAGGCGCGGACTTCGACCGCGCAATCGGGGCACTGAACGCGGCCGATCCGGCCGAAGACCAACCGCAGATAATCGGCGATTTCCGTGGCGGAAGCGACCGTGGCTCGCTGTGATCGAGTTGTATCGGCGCGGGTCACAGCGATCGCGGGTGGAAGGCCGTCGATACGGTCGGCGGCCGGCTTTTCGAGCGGATCGAGGAACTGTCGAGTGTACGTGGAAAAGCTTTCCATGTACCGCCGTTGCCCCTCGGCGTAGAGAGTATCCAGCGCGAGGCTCGTCTTGCCGCTCCCGCTCACCCCACAGACGACAGTAAGTCGCCGATGGGGAATGTCGATGTCCACGTTTTTCAAGTTGTGGACCCGTACTCCGCGAAGTTCAATTCGACCTGCCGCCACCCTGGACCTCCCGAGCGCGGCGATAGGACGGATGACCTAACGATGGCTCGGTGATTGGCCACCTCGCGTTGCTACTTGCCCCGCCACCGCGCTCCGCTTCTTCGCCGCACGCTCTTCACCCGTTCGCTAGGCATGATATCGATCGCTCCGCGCTCTGCGAAGTGTGGCCTCGCGCGTCGAGCCGTCGGGCTGTGGGATGCTGGCTGGCGTAAGTCGGCCATGTCCGGCCATACTACGCGGCCAATCACTCGAAATTCGAAAGGAGCGGAACCGATGCGGTGTTCGAAACGAAGTGCGGCTGGCAACGCGGCTGCGAGCGTGGTCGCGAGCCTTGGGTTGGTTGTGAGCGTGCTCGGCGCTGCGGTCGCTTTGGCACAGGAAGCGAAGCCCGCCGCCAGCAAGCTATCGGCCCCAGCTGCCCAAGCGGCGAAGCCGGAGTCGACGCCGGAGTCGAAGCCCGCGGAATCGGTTTATGCCTTGAAGATCCCCGCCGATCCGCCCTATTACCGCGTGCGCTACGAGGGCTCGACGGTGGCTGGCGAACTGACGTATGCGGCCAGCTACACATTATGGTTGCCGTCGGGCGTTGAGCGATTGCGCGGCTTGGTGGTGCATCAGCATGGGTGTGGCGAAGGTTCGTGCAAGTCGGGACAGACCGGGGCGTTCGACCTGCACTGGCAGGCGCTCGCGAGGAAGCATGGCTGCGGGTTGCTCGCGCCGGTATACGAACAGCCGGATAAGGCGAACTGCCAATTGTGGTGCGATCCGAGAAATGGCGCCGTCAAGGCGTTTCAGAAGGCGTTGGACGATCTGGCGGCCCGCACGGGACACCCCGAAGTCGCCACCGTGCCTTGGGCGCTGTGGGGACACAGCGGTGGAGGCTACTGGGCCGGTGGCTTGACGTTGCTTGCGCCCGAGCGGGTCGCGGCGGCATGGTTGCGTTCCGGGGTTCCACCCGTGGTTGCGACAGAGGGCCGCCCCGCGCCGTACTCCATCCCCGACGCGGCCCTAGGAGTGCCGGTCATGTGCAACCTGGGAACGAAGGAAGGCGTAACCGACAAGGAAGGCCGTTTCGCGGGCGTCTGGCCGGGCGTGGAAAAGTTTTATCTCGCCCTACGCGGCAAAGGGGCTTTGATCGCGGTGTCTATTGATCCGCTATCAAGCCACGATTGCGGCAATCAACGCTATTTGGCGATCCAGTGGCTAGACGCCTGCCTCGCGGCGAGGTTGCCCGCTGCGGTCGGTGAGCCGCTCCGGCCGCTCGTGGGCGATGAGGGCTTTCTCGCGTTAGTGAATTCCGGTCCCGAGCCGCTCGCGGAACCAGTTCCCGCGAAACAGTTCACGGGAGCCAAAGAGCGCGCCTCGTGGCTACCGACCGCCGCCGTCGCCGCCGCTTGGTTCAGCTACTCGAAGGATTCCAACATCGTGGATACAACGGCGCCGCCCGCACCGGAGAACCTGAAAGTCGCGGGAAACGTGCTGACCTGGACCTGCGAAGCTGATTTGGAAAGCGGCTTAGCAGGCTTCGAAATCGAACGCGATGGAAAACTGCTCGCGAAGCTGCCGGAACAAGGCAAAAATCCGTTCGGTCGACCAGTGTTCCAGAACCTCTCCTATAGCGACACGCCGACACAGCCGCTGGTCGAGATGCGGTACGTCGACACGACGGCCACGCCGGGTCAGTCGCACACCTACCGTGTCATCGCGATCAACACTGTCGGCCTGCGGTCAAAGTAGTCTTTACTCACGTTCCATTGCGAGACAGCGACGGACTGGGAAGTCCGTCGTACAAAGAGACGAGCCGTGGATACATTCTGACTGATTGCGGGAACTACTTCGGGATGAGTTCGAAATCGGCTTGGGTGCGGGCGAAGTAAATGGCATCGAGCCGCAAGGGGCCGGTGCCGGTCGCGGACAGACGCAATCCACGGGCGTCGAACCTGCCGAGCGTGGCGAAGAGGTCGATCGGCACCGTCACCCATTGCTCGGGAAGTTCGGCCTGATAGACCCGAACCGCTTCGCCGAACGCAGGTGGACCGACCCCGCCATCCAACCGCAACGGCTTCTCGCGCGGCTCGACAGGCAGGAATTCCAGGCAGAACACACCCTTGCCCTGCTTCTTGAACGCCAGCCGCGCGTAACGGTATTCGCCCCAAATGGGCGTTTCGCGAATGGCGACGTGGCCGGGAAACACGAGTTCTTCGACACCCTTCGCCGCGATGACCACAGAGCGTTCACCGGAGAATTTGTCGGTTGAATCCCACGTGGGCCGCCGTGGGTTGTTCTCAGCCACAACCCAGTCGGCATCGTCTTCCAGAGCTTGGAACAACATTGGCATTTGACCGCTGGTTCGCAATGTCCGCCATACAACCCAAGGGCTGGCGTTAGGGGCGGGAGGCGGTGACGCATTGGCGCCAGCGGCCGGGGCGGCAGGCCCAGTTCTAGCTTCGATGGTGATCGTGCGTCCGGCGTATGCTTTGAGCGGCACGAGCAACGGGGCCGGGTCGCGTTGACCGGCGGTGCGAGCCGCTAGCGATTGCGTGGCAACCGTCTGCCCGTCAATTCGAACTTCCAGAGTCGGCGCCGGACTGGCGGCGGCGAGCGTGTGAGCGGCTGCCACCAACCATCGATCCGCCGGCTCGATCGCGACTTCTCGAGTCAGTCGCCAGGTCGCCGCCAATGGCGACTCGGCCTGCACAAATCGCCCTGGAGACGGCGCCAGTTCGTCCCATTGATTGACCCAAAGGGGACGATCCGTCGGAGCACCGGTGTTCGCCGGGGTGTCTCCATCGGTCGCGCGTTGCCAACCGGCGACCGCGAACACATGCCTTCCGACCCGAGTCGCGATCTCGGCGGCGACCACGACCGGATCGAGCTCCACAATCGGGTCGTACCAACCAGCCATATCGCGAATATCGAACGGATCGGCATTCATCGGTCGGCCATCGTGAGCGGCGTCGATTTCCAAGGTCAATCGCGGGCCCTTAGCGGCCACGCTGGAACCGCTTTCGTTGACGGCCGGCAACACGACGATCCCCGTGTCGGAGGTGACGTCCGAACCGACCAGGAAGCCGCTATCAAAGGCGGCGGTCATTTCTTTTCCAACCAAAGCTCGCGCGCGGACACAGCCGCCACGGCCGGCGAGCGTATCGAGTCCAACTCGGCTGCGAAACACCCGCGCGGCCGCGGGGAGTTCGAATTCCAACCGACTGGTCGCGTGAACGCCGAACCCCCAGCCAAACTCGCCCTCACCCCCGGCCAGCGGTCCGCGGCGGACATTGCGATTCACTCGCAGCGGAGCCCCTTCCTCGGTCAACCAACCTTGTTGGCGTTCGGCGGCGAGCGCCACTCGGCTGAGTAACGCTTCCCGGGTCGTGAAGGAGCGGATGGCGGCTACGGAGGCTTGCGGCAACCAGAGCAGATCCAAGCTCCACGCTGGCTGCACGCCATGGATCCAACGCGCTGCCTCGCCCGCGCCGCTCGGATGGTGCAGCCGCGTCCTTTGGCGGGACACGGTGGCGATGAATCCATCGCCCGCTTCGAACTGCCACAGTCGTGTGTCGCCAGATGGGCAAAGGGCGGCAAGTTCCTCCCAGTAGAGGTCCCAAAAATCGGTAACCGGTAAATGCAGTTCCGCGAGTTCAGAAAACACGGCGGTCCGCGGGCCATCGGCGAGCAGCAATTGCACGCCCTGGGCGTTCCATCGAGCCGCGCGGAACGACAGCGAGCGGCCGTCGCGGAAGAATACCGTGCCTGGCTGCCAAGTTTCCGATGGCCTCCGTTGCCAAACCACTCGACGCAGATATCGCGTGGCCACTCGGATCACCGGATCGGCAACGGGCAGGGGTGGCGACAGCGTGCTGGCTGGCCTCACGATCAAATGCGGCGGCTGCTGGTCGAACGGCCGCGAACGGCCATCGTCGTAACCGATCACGGCGCCGGGCAAGCGATCGCCTGTCGCCATCTCCAAAAACGCTTCGGGCGGGTTTGCGCTTAATGGCGTAACGCGGTCACGGAGCCAGCGCAAAGCCTGTGGCGCGTCCCAGAGTGGCTGTCCGTCGAGCTGCCAGTCCGGCGGTTGTGGCGCCCGAGGGTCGGCCGCCAATGTGCTCAGCTTCTGTCCTGTGACGCGACTGCCGTCCGTTCGGAGGCCGTAATATCGCGGAGGCTTCTGCCACGCGGACGCGGGCGGCCCACTTGCCGCGAACACGGCGAACGCGGCGAACGCGATCATCCACCCCGATAGCGAGCCGCACCTGTCGCAGGGAGCTCGGGATTCAAGTGATGGCGTGTCAACTGCGACTTTTGGCGGAGGGATTCGCACGGCAAGGGCTCGCACGGCGGGGGAATCGCGAATCGGAACGGGGTGCCGCTATTGTAATCACGGTCTGGGCCGGCTGGCTTGTGTCGGCGGGAGAATGGCGGATAATGCCGCAAGGCTGCGGAATCAGAGCTACTTGACGGTCGTCCGCCGCCAATGTCCTCACGGATGCGTCTGAGCGCCCCGCACGTTCCGCGATAGCTGCCGCCGTTTTCCGCCAATCGCCAGCCAAGGATTTTCGACTATGCCGTT
>JBJTOW010000803.1:0-3180 GCA_046074805.1 Planctomycetota bacterium
GTGGTGGACCTGATCGCGGCCCTAGTGGTGGCCGTTGTGCGGTCTCCGATCTTGGCGGCGTTTGCGGTTGTCGCGGGTGGGGTTGCCGCGATTGCGGCCGTGGTCGTGGCAGGCGGGAAAGTTGCGGCGGAGGATGGCAAGTTCGAGCCGCCGCTCGGGTTCGTCCACAAGCATTGTCGGTCGTGCCATGATCCAGCGAGCGGCGAGGGCGGGTTTCGCGTCGACAAACTCAGCGGCGACCTCGCGGAGGCGACCAACCACAAGGCTTGGGTTCGCGTGTTGGCGCGTGTGCAGAGCGGCGAAATGCCGCCACCCAAGGAAACAAGTCGACCGTCAGCCGTGGAAACCGTGGCCGCTATGTCCTCGCTGAAGGCCGCCTTCCGCGAGCAGATTCGGTCAGTGGAGCGTTATTCGGGCCGGGCGCGCGTCCGGCGACTGAATCGCTTCGAGTACGAGAACACCGTCCGCGATCTGCTCGACATCGACGCTCCGCTGGTCGACCTTCTGCCCGAGGATGACTTGCGCGACGGCTTCAATAATCAATCGGGCGGTCTGAGCGTTTCGCCGGTTCATATCCAGCAGTATATGGCGGCGGCTGATCGAGCGATTGACGCGGCGACCGTCCGGCAGACGCGGCCGGAAACCAAGACACACCGGTTTTCCTACACGCATGAGGCGGAAAAACCATTTCATGGGCATGCCCATAACAAACTGCAATGCAATTTGCGGGGCGAGGATTTGCATTTCTTCCTTGACACCCACATTGAAGTCCCCGCTTATCTGCGGCAGTTCGAGGCTGTGACGCGGGAAACTCCTGGCCGGTACCGCATTCGCGTCACAACCGAGGCCCGCGATACGGTCGACGGTGAAAACCTGATTTTCAGTCTTTGGCTGGCCGCTGGCGGAAAACGCAAAGAACTTCTGGGGCATTTTGACGCCCGGCACAGGAAGGAAACCACCGTTGAACTGACACGTTCGTTCGAACGTGGCGAGACAATCATCGTCGCGCCTTGGCGAATGGCGAAGACACGGATCGACGCGGGCTTCAGCGTCTACCTGCCCGATAAGCCGGAAAAGATTCCGAAGGGCTGGCATGCAATCAATAACCCCAATCCACCGATCGCCACGGTCGGTCCCGCTATTGTGATCCGGCCGATCGAAATTACCGGTCCGCTCCTGGACGAGTGGCCGCCGACCGGCCATCGGTTGCTGTACGGCGATCAAGCGGAACTGGTCCTGGCAGCGGAAATGGCGAAGTCGGCCCGTGTGCCCGACTCGATGTTGCGGCCGGTGAAGGCGGGGCGTCCGCTCAAAGATCCACTTACCGTTCGTCTCCCAGATGGAGCCGCTGAATCCGCCGTGCGGAAAGCCCTTTCGCGTTTCATCGATCGTGCCTTTAGGCGACCAGCGACTGGCGATGAAATCGATGCTTATGAGTCGATAGTGCGAGCTCGGCTCGAAAACGGCGAATGCCTGGAATCGGCTCTTAACGCCGCTCATCGCGCCGTCTTATGTTCACCGGATTTCCTGTTCCTCCAGGAACGCGGGCCGAAACTAAATAGCCACGAACTGGCGACCCGTCTGTCCTTCTTTCTCTGGCGAACGGCCCCGGATGACGGTTTGAGGCAACTGGCAGACTCGACCGAACTGCTCCGCGCGGACGTGTTGCGACGGGAAGTTTCCCGTCTGATCGACTCGCCGCATTTTGCTGTCTTCGTTCGCGACTTCCTTGCTCAATGGCTTAACTTGCGTGAACTGGATGCGACCACGCCCGACCGCGATTTGTTTCCTGAGTATTTCGAGGGCATTCATGATGGCCGTCAAGATGTGCTCTTGCACGCTTCGCTGGCGCGGGAAACGAGCGAGTTTTTTCACGATCTTGTTCGGCGCGACCAAAGCGTTGCCACGCTCATTTCCGCACGACATACCTATCTGAATCAGCGATTGGCCGAACACTACGATTTGCCGCGAGTGGAAGGCGCTGGTTTGAGACGCGTCGAGTTGCCTGGGGATAGCGTCCGCGGCGGACTACTGACCCAAGCTAGCATCTTGAAAGTCACGGCCAACGGCGCCAATACGTCGCCGGTGCTGCGCGGCGCGTGGTTATTGGAACGAATTCTGGGAACGCCAGCTCCGCCACCGCCGCCGGATGCGGGTGGAATCGAACCGGACACGCGTGGTGCCACCACGATCCGGGAGCAATTGGCCAAGCATCAATCGGTTGCCTCATGTGCCAACTGCCATCGCAGGATCGATCCCCCGGGGTTCGCGCTCGAGTCGTTCGATCCGATCGGCCGCCATCGCGACTTCTATCGAACCACAGAGACCGGAACGCCGCTGAAGGATGCCCGCGTTTTTTTCGGCGGCCATTATGGCGGCGTGAAGTATTTGCGGGGATCTGCGGTGGACACCGGAAGCGAACTTCCCGACGGTCGAGTCGTCCGGGACATTCGCGATTACAAAGCGGCGATTGCTGCCCGTCCAGAATTGCTCGCCAGAAATCTCGCGAGGAAACTCGCCACTTTCGCCACTGGCACGAGCGTGGAAGCTGGCGACGAACACGCGATTGACGCGGTTTTGGCGAACTCGGAAGCCTCTGGGTATGGGCTCAGGACGCTCATCCATGAAGTCATCCAAAGCGAACTCTTCACTCATAAATAGACCAACCGTTACCCTGTTCGGGCCCTGCGCCAGATCGGAATCCGCGATGCGACCGCTTCCCCGCCGCCTGTTTTTAAAGACTGCTGGCATTTCGCTCGCCCTGCCGCTACTCGATTCCATGTCGCCAACGGGGCCGCTGCGAGCGGCCACCGCCGCAGCGCCGCTTCGGATGGTGTGTATTGGCGTTCCTTTCGGCTTCGAGCCGACCGCCTTCGTGCCGGTCACCGCCGGCCGTGACTACACCCTCCCGGCGCACTTGGAGCAATTGTCCGCGTTTCGCGATGATTTCACCGTGATCAGCGGCCTGAGCCACCCGAATACGGGCGGCGGAGGCCACAAAGCGGAAGCCGTGATGCTAACCGGCGCCCCCTACCCGGACTATTCCCATAATTTGAGAAACACGATCTCGGTCGACCAGGCGTTCGCCACGCGTTTCCGCGGGGAAACTCGGTACGAAAGCCTTGTTCTCACGACCCAGGGGCCGTCGTTGTCGGTCACTGCGAACGGCGTCTCGATTCC
>JBJTOW010000804.1:0-3189 GCA_046074805.1 Planctomycetota bacterium
CTTCACAACCAGCGCTTCCGGTTACGATATTGCTTAACAAACTTGACTGGAGAATCTTCTATGGCGCCGAAATCGCCTTTGTCTCCCGAGCAAAAACTAACCGAGCTGCTCGTCGCGCTTCAGCGGGCGCCGGCCCACGAGACGGGCAGACCCAGGAACCCCGAGCGACAGCGGGTCGAATGCGAATTGGCGCTGTGGATGGAACAGCATATCCGGGACAACCTCAAGGCGATCATGCTCAAGGTGTTCGGAGCCCAAGTCCAAGACGACACCAGCTTGCGTTTCACCTCGTTGTGGAACGATGTCATCGCCAAGGTGTTGCACAATGGAATGCATGACTTGGATCGCGCGACGACGGTCCGGCAGATGACGACCTTCTATTCGGTCGCGTTGAAAAACCAAGCACTCGACTACATCAAGCGCCGCAAGACGGGCCAGGAAATCGTCGAGCACGCCATCCGGCCGCTCGTTGAGAGTCGGGAAAGACACCTGTGGGACAAGCATAAGCTCGACTACGAAGCGGTGCTGGAAGCGGCCGACCGCTGGAATGCCGCCAAAGATCGGCGAGGCGCAATTCTCCGGCATTTCTATGTCGAGGGCCTGAGTTACGACGAAATCGGCGAGCAAATGCAGCTCAGCCGAGATCAAGTCAAACGCTTGAAACACGAGGCGCTCCAACAATTGAAAGTGATCGCCACTGTGGCCGCCGGGAATGAAGGAACCGTGTCATCATGAATTCGCTACCGCCTTCCAGCCGGTTACCGAACCTCCGCAACGCGGCCGGCCTCGGCGCCGCCGCCGCCACGACGGTGCTCGCCGACGCGACGCTCGCTTCTCTGCGGCAACGCGGCATTCGGATCCTAGGGCCGCTCGGCAAGCCCGGCGGTTACGGCATGGTGTTCGCCGCGAGCGACGCCCAGCAGCGTCAGCTGGCGGTCAAGGTCCTCAAAGACCCGCTCCATCGCGAGTCCCGCAAGCGGCACAACATGGAGGCCCGAGTGCTCAGTTCCGGGACCATCCCCGCCGATCTCGTGCCCTTTTGCCTGTACGCTCACAAGACCGACGTCCCCCCTGGCGATCAACCGATCACCGATATGGCGGACGGTGTTCAGCCGTACTTGGTGATGTCGCGAATCCCCGGCAAGGAGGTTCACGAGTACGTTGGCGGCGAACGGCCATTGTCCATGTCCGAGCGGATCGAATTGGTCGAGCGTTCCTTCGAGGCGCTCGAACGCCTTCACGAAAGCGGCATCGCGCACGGCGACCCATCGCCACGAAACGTGCTGGTCGAAAAGGGCAACATCCTCCGGTTCGTAGACCTGGGCGCCGTGCGGGGGATCCAACGTGTGGTCGCGCCGATGATGTCCACCATGGCGGCAGGGTGCGGCACACCGGACTACGCGCCGCTTGAGCAGTTGACTGGCGAACTGCGAACCGGAGTGTGGACCGACATTCGCGCGATGTTCGCCGTCGCGTTCGACACGTTGACCGGCCAGCGGCACGACAACGCGCTGCCGGTCGATGAGAAACGAAAACGGCTCCAGGACGCTGGGGTTCCGCCGGGAATCATCCGCATCGTCCTGAAAGGTCTCCGCGTTCCGGACCTCAAGCGGGAAACCGACCCGCGCGTGTTTAACGCCGCCCGCGAAGTGCTGGACGCGATTCGCGGTTGGCGCCGCTGGCAAGAGCGTCGTCGCCAAGCCTTGGTGATGTCGCCCGTGCTGCTGGCGTTTCTGCTGCTGTCGGGATGGCAGTGGACCCGGTTGCAGGCCGAAGCGGCCGATCGGCAGTGGCAGGAGGTTCGGGTGCTGCGGGACCAGATGGGACCGCTGTCGGACAAAGAGGCGACCCGCGTCCGGCAGTTGGTCGAAACCGCCGACCAGGAGATCCGCACTCTGGAGGCTGAACGGTCGCAGACCAACGGCTTCCAGCGGCAACAACGGCTCAGCGGCCTCGCCGACTCGCTCCGCCTGGCGCTCGACACCCGCCGCCACCTGGAAAAGCTGTTGCCGCGGTACACGACGCTCGGGGAAATGCTGAACAAGCTGTCCTGGCAGCCGGACGCTCGTGGACTCACCGAGCGGCGCGAGGCGTTGCTGCGTGACTGGATGGCGATCAAGAAATTGCTGGACGACGGCGACCCGTCCGCCGCCGCTCCGCGGCTCGAGCAGTTCGCGGGGCGATTGATCGCCGACTGGGAAGCGAACGAACGGGCCCGCACGGCGGCCACGACCCGCGCCGACTGGCAACGGTTGCTGGCCAGCGTGCCGGAACGTCTTCGGTCCACCGCGCGCCACGGCGAACTGAAAGCCGACGGCGAACAGGCCGAAGAGCAATGGAACAAGGCGGACGATGTGCCCGCATTCGCGCTCGCGGACACCTCGTTCGCCAGCGTTCGTCAGCGGCTGAACGATTGGCTGGACACCGAGGAATCGGAGGCGGAGAAGGCGGCCCGAGTCAAGGGACGAGCCGAGGAAGTAGCGCGCTTGGGCGAACAACTGCTAGCGGCCCAGACGCGGGCCAGCGCGCTGGCGACGGAGATTGATGGCTACAAGACGCAAATCGCCCAGCAGACGCGGATCAATCAAGAAGATCGTTTGGAGCGTCAGAAGTCTGAGTCGCAGGCGGCGAAGCTGACAGCGGAACGCGCCAATCTGCAAACGCAGCTTCGGGCCGCCAGCGATGGCCGCGCGGCAGCCGAGTCCCAGACGGCGGAGAAGGATCGTGCCTTGACGCGACTCGGAAAAGAGAAGGCCGACATCGAGTCAGCGCTCACGGTGGCTCAATCGGCGCTCAACACGGCCCAATCCCAGTTAGCGACCGAACGTGGACGAACGACGGAGCTCGCAAGTGTGGCCGACCAATTCAAGGCGGCCGCCGACAAAGCGATCACCGATGCGAAAGCGGCCGAGACGCAACGGCAGGAAGCCGCGCGACGCCAAGCCAATGTCCCGCGAATCGCGGTCACACCGGTCGGTCCGGTCGGCGGGTCGGTCGGCGGTCCAGTCGGCGTGGCGGTCGGCACGACCACCTACACACAAGTCCAACCGGGACGCCAAGCTGGCGATCGGTTGCTTCTCACGATCCAAGGCAACGAGGTCCCCTGGCGCTGGTGCCCGCCCGGGACGTATCAGATGGGTAGTCCTCCCAACGAAGCGGGACGGTACTCCGATGAGGACGCCGTCACGG
>JBJTOW010000805.1:0-4161 GCA_046074805.1 Planctomycetota bacterium
TGCCAACGGCCCTTGAGCTGTTTGAGCTGGCGGGTCGTGTCGCGGCGCCGTTCAAGCACATTTTGCTGTTCCGCGAGTGTCGCGGCGAGTTGCTTGAGCTGGGCCTGGGCGCTATCCGACTCGGGCGTCAAAGCCAGCTCGACGAACAGTTCCTGGATTCGACCCGCCAAGGAAGCCAGCTCGCGGCGACGCGTCTCCAGTTCATCGCGTCGCTGGTTCAATTGCTTGCGAACGACCAGCACGGCGCGAAAGCCGCGGACCAATTGCCGCACGTCGTTCGGCGACAGCTGCTCCGGCAGCCCGGCCGCTCGCAACGCGACTTGCCAATTCTTCTTGGACTCTTTGAGATCCTCGATCGCCTTCGATGCGCGGCGTTCCACTGTCTCCACGTGCTGGCCCGACTCGTGCCGCTGGGCGTCCATTGGCGCCAGTTGTTCCAAGTGGGCGAGCTGCCGTTCGGCGGCCGCGAGCCGCGTGTCGAGCGGTCCGCCGCCCTGTGGCAACTGTTGGTCTAGCTGGTCGCGTTCCGCCTGGGCTTCCTCCAACTGCTGGTCGAGCAGTTCCAACTGGCGTTCGCACGACTGCAGTTGCCGCTCGGAATTGCGTTCCCAGTCGAGCTTCCAGACGATGGCCGCCCCGAGCCCAACGAAGCCGAAGAACGTCAGGAGCAGGCCGAAGAACCAGTCGAAGCCCCACAGCACGCCGCCGAACACGCCACCCAGGATCATGACCGTGCTCAGCACGAACGCCCCGAACAGCCACACCATCTTTTCGAACGGCATCACTTGCCAATCGAACAGCTCTTGGCTTTGGCCGTCGAGTTCCGATCGTTGCAACTGCAACTGCTCGATCCGCTCTTCGACTTGAATGCGGCGTCGCAACTGCGCGACCCGCACGCCGGTCTTTTCCAGTGCCGCGGCCAGACTCGATTCATCCAGGTCCGCGAGCTCGGAGGTCACTCGCTGCATCGCTTGCTCGGTGCGCGTCTTCACCGACTGCGCCTCGGCCTGAGTGCGTTCGACCAGCTTTTGGAAATGGTTCATGCGGCCGGCTGGCGTGCGGAGCAGGGCGAGCGTCTTCGGCGTCAAGTCGGGCAGTTTGCCGCGCGAAGCGCCATTGGGGCCCTCTAACTGCGGACGGCGCGTCTCGACTTCGCGTTCCAGCGATGCCACTTCGGTTTGCAGCCGCGCGACCTCTTCCTCCAGCGAGCCGATCCACGGGGCGTGTTCGCCTAACGCTTGAATCCGCGAAGCCTGTCCGATCACTGTGCGCTGATAGACGTGCCGGGAGAGCTCTTCCCGCAACGCCGAACGCTGCTTGCGAGCCGCGTGCAGGCGCCGCCGGTACGCTTTGATTTCGTTGTTGAAGTGTTCGAGCTGCTCGAGCGTGTCGGGCGGCAGATCGGCGGCCGACCCGAACAACGCCAACTGCTCGTCGACGGCCCGCCGCGCTTGCCACTTCTCCCGGACCTGCAACAGCGTGTCGTACTGCTGGATCTGGCGTTGAGTCTCCGCCATGCCGAGCTCGACCTGCTCGATCTCGCGGCTACGTTCCGCCCGCTCGGCCATCAACTGCGGCCAGCGACGTCCGCGGGTCGCCCATTCCTCGATTTCGTTGCGGAGCTTTTCGCGTTGGGCGAGCAGCTTGGCGAGCCGCGAGGGACGGTCGTCCGCTGGCAGGATCTCGCGGCGCGAATCGGCTAACTGCCGGACAACGTCGATCAGCGAGACGCGGTCGAGTCCGCTGGTCAGTTTGTAGAGATGGTCGGCGGCCGCCGAATCGTTGAGCGTCCCGAGTTCCTGGATTTCCCGCAGTCCGATCGCGAACACGTTCGTGAAAATCGACTCGTCGACGCCGCCGAGCAGCGAGCTGAGCTGATGGGAGCCCTGCGCATTGCCGTCCTCGTCAAGCAGCATCACGTCGCCAAGCGATTCCTCGGCTTCCAAGGCGACCATGCGGCGCACGACCTCGAAGTCTCCGCGGAGCGTCGAGAGCTTGAGCGAGCCGCCGGGGCGACCGCCGTGGACGGGCGGCAGATAACGGGCCCGGCGCTCTTTCGAAAACCCGTACAACACGGCCCGCATAAACTGCATCAGCGTCGTCTTGCCGGCTTCGTTCGGTCCGTGGAATACCGTCACGTCGCCAGCCAATTCGCGGACCGACAAATCGGTCCATATGCCGAACCCGTCAATTCGAATGTCCGTGATCTTCACGGTGCCTCCTTCCAGCCAGCATTTCGGCTTGCGAACCGGCGCGCTAACCGGCTAGTGTTCAATCCTCGTTGGCGAGTTCTCCGCGAAGCATATCGATTCCCAGCACGGCGGCGTGCCGCATCAAGCGGGCCCGGGCGGCTGGGTCGGCGATTTCCAACGCCCGGCCGAACGGACCGGCCGCCTGCTCGTCCGACAAATAACTTGACAGCCGCAGCGGCTCCGACTTGCCTTGCTCATGGGCCCGCACCGAGCGGAGAAAATCGCCCAGGATCGAGTCCTCTTCGTACCATTCCACCGGCAGCGTCGATGGCGGCTCGACATCGATCGCCACGATCCATGCTGGATGCCGGCGATGGCCATACTCGGTTCTCAGTTCCGCCGCGAACTCGTCCGCCATCCCGCTGTGGCGGAGTCCGCCGGCCAACCGGCCGCTGGCTTCCAACCGTAGCCGGATCAACAACTCCCGGTCGCCCACCTCGGCGGCCAACGCCTGCATGCGGTCGCGCAGCACGCGTTCGAGGTCGTTCTTGGTCATCGACTCGCTGACGACGATCCGCTCCTCGTGCCAGCGGAGAACATCGGTGGGAATCGCTTGCATCCGCGTTTTGCCGTCGGGATCGACGCTGACAAGCGTGCAGCCGTGCGGCCCCGTCTCCTCGCCGCATCGTCCCTGCGGCGAGCCCGGGTAGTGGGCGGCGTACGGCGTGCTATAGAGTGTCCGACGCTGGTGTTCGCCGCCGAGCGCCCAGTATTGGATGTTTTGGCGAACGAGCGCGGCGGCGTCGAATTCGCCATGCACGACCGCGATCTTAAAACGCTCGCTAGAGTCGCCGCGAAACTCGGAGGGATGCACCCGCAAGCGATCGCTCCAACTGATGCCCACGATCGCCGCGCATGGCTCACCGTCCCGCTCGACGATGCGATCCTCGAGTCGCCCGGCGCCGAAGAGATGGACGTTGGACGGCAGCGGCACGGTGGCGGGCCAAGCCTCGGGCGAATCGAGTCGGCCGCCTGCCCAGAACACCTGAATGCCGCGTTCGCGGAGTCGTTGGAACTGTTCGAGGAGAAACGCGAGTCCGCGTGGGCCGGCGTGGAGCGGATCGAGCAGATCGCCTGAGAGCACAACAAAGTCGACATGCTCGAGGATGGCGCTGTCGAACACGCGGGTGGCAGCGAGGTAGGGAGCGTCGAGCGCCAGATCGCGTAAATGGTCCGGGATCGAAGCCAGCCCGTACAGGGGCTGTTCGAGATGAAAATCACTCGCGTGGATGAACCGCGTCAACTCGCCGGACATGAGGCACCTCCCTGTGCGGACAAAAATTTACCGCAGTCCGCCAATGACCACTAGACCAATTTCAGCCCGCAATCCGCCAATTCCGCCTAACCGACCCATTTTACGCAAGGGCGAGCCATGGTGTTTGGTTTTTGTCGCAGATCTTTTTGAGGGATTGCGAAGTCCAGGTGTTGGGGCTTTCTTCCGTACGACGGCGTGGCTTCCGTACGACGGACTTCCCAGTTCGTCGCGCCGTGTGCGAAGGCGTGTCTTGCGTCGGCTGAATCCGGAAGAAACCATGGTACGAGTTAGCAAAACCCGTACGGAGGTTTCACGTGGACAAAACCCAGGACTCAAAACGCCGCCATTTTTCGGCGCATGAGAAGGTCGCCACGGTCAAGCGTCACCTGCTGGAGCGTATGCCGATCTCAGCGATCTGCGAGGAACTGAAGATCGCGCCGAACATGTTCTATCGATGGCAGCAGGCGCTGTTCGAGAACGCGCATCTGTCATTCGAGACGGATCGAAAAAGCAAGGCTATAGAGGCAACGAGGGATCGCAAAACCAGCCCAGCCTTGAAAGGCTGGGCTAACGTCGGTTGTCGCTGCGCGACCGCAATCGTGCAAACGGCGCAGAGGTCGTGGGCAAGAATTGGCGAGCCTGACAAGGGCCTCA
>JBJTOW010000806.1:0-12472 GCA_046074805.1 Planctomycetota bacterium
CGACGACGATGTCGAAGAACCGGTCGCCGGACGGCAGGAGGAGTCCTTCCGCCTGGTCGAACTTGTTGGTGAACGCGCCGGTGGTGGTCATGAAGATGAATTCGTCGCCGACGCTCGGGACGAAATCGTTCACGAGTTGAACTTGCAGCTTTCCGTCCAAAGCTGTATTCACCCCGGTGGTCTGGCCGCCGATCTCGATGCGATCGTAGCCATCGACATCGTTGCCGCCGGCCGGGTTACCGGCGACACGGCCGCCGATATCGATGCGGGTGAGGCTGTCATTGTCGAGCGTCAGGCTGGAAAGCGAGGTGATTTCCGTCGCCATCATGAACCGCGTCTCAAGCAGTTCACCGCGTAGCCGCCGGGCGCGCATGGCGTTCCGTCGCCGCAGCCATTCCGGGGAAACCCGACTTCGCGAAAAGGACTTAAACCGCGCATTCCACCAACGCTTCCAGGACGCAACTGTCATCGCGAAACACTCCACTAGGAGTCGCCAACCGCATTCCCCATGAACGCGTTTGGATTCCTAGGTAGGGAATTAGGCACGGGGACAGATTACATTCCGGCTATTCCGACCTTACTGAGGTTTCCGATTCTTCTTGAGTTTTTTTTGCGAGAAAACCAAATATTTTTATTTGACCGCAACCTATTTCCATGCAGGCGATAGAGATACAACGATTCCAACGCCGCTGAAAGGGTCACTCGACGTCGGAACTTTTTTCGGCCGGTCCCATGGTTCCAGAACCCCCAGCGCGGCTCAAATTCCACCCGATGGCTGCCAGCGTAGCCACTATCAGCACTATGAGGGCGACGGTCCGGAGTCGGGGAGCGATGGATTGCGAGATTGCCGCCAGTGTCAACGCCATCGCCCCCAGCGCGGCAGCGATCAGGGGGTATCGCAGGAGGAGCAGCGAGACGCAGGCCAAGATGAGTGCGAGCGCGCCGGCGGCGTCCGCAAGTGGCGTTCTCGGTGGGCGGATCGACAGTCGGCCGGACACCCTATTTTTGGGCGCCGATTCGTTTCTGGCGGCCGACACAACGTTGGGCTTGGCGGCGACACTCGCGGCGGCTTCCGGGTCGCCCAAGACCAACCGCAGCCACTCGCGCGCCTGATTCTGCCGCCGTCGCCAGCGGTCGCTTGTCGTGGGCTCGAAGCCGCTGTGGAAGGGAGTTCCCCAACGTTCGGCTTGAGGGGCTTCAAGCCGTCGCAGCCAACCGGGAATCGGTTGCGGGGCGGATGTTTCGGGCCCTACCGCCAACGACTCGCCCAATCGTGTCGTTTCGCAAGTGCCAGTGAAGGTCGGAGAAACCGCCTCGGAGCCGATCGAATGAGCCACCGCCGTGCTATGGGGAACACTCGGTGTTGGAGTGCGATCCAGCGGGCCGGGAATAGGGTCGCGGCGGATTGGCGGTTGGCCGTCGGCGGCGGGCGTCGCGGCGAATCGATGGCCGCACCGCCAGCAGCGGTTGACAGCGCCCATCATTTCTTCGCCGCAGTAGCCACAATGAACTTTCATGGCAACTGATTAGCGGGGAAACCGACAGCGGTTGTCAATCCGAGGGCGAGTTATTCGGGTTTTGTCCGAATCCTACCGCGAGCTGACTCGGCCCTCGTTCGGCCCCGTTCGGCCCCGTTCGGCCCTTGTTCGCCGCGCATCCATGCCCTATTCGTCGCTCGCCGCGCTCACCACGTCTTCACCGCCGTCCGAACCGCCCACATTGATCGTGCCGGTCGCTGCGCAGCGGAGTTTGGCGCCGCCGGGCAAGTCGGTTTCCACTTCGATGTTCGCGGCGACTTTTTCGGAATCGTTGCCGGCGGTGAATCGGAGTGGAATGAGATGCAATGTCTTGGCTTGACCGTTCACTTCGAATTCGAATCGTGGGTCATCGCTGCGGACATCGCGAATGCGGAACGGTTGCCGACCGCGAACGACGAGCTGCTTTTTGACGGTTTCGCCGGACGCGAGCGAACCTAGATAGAGTGCGGCCGGACTGAGCGATAATCCTGGAGCGACCCGGCCCTCCACGACCAACGGCACGCTGGCGTTGCGGGCGTCATTGGTGACCAGCAGCAGTTGGTCTTGGAAAAATCCTTCGGCGAGATCCGGTTTCAGGAACACGACCATCTCGTAGGCGACGCGGCCATTACCACGGCCGCGTTCGTTCAGTTCGACTTCCAAGTGCGAGTTCGCGCTGCGGACGTCGAGAATCCGCCAGTCCGGTTTACCGGCGTAGTTGATTGAGACCTGCTTGCTGGCTCCACGTCCCACATCGACAACGCCGAAGTCCACCGATCCGGGCGTGAACACGACATCGCTGCGAATGAAGCCTTGAACGTTTAGCTGCACTTCGGCGGTGAACGGTTTGTCGAAAGTGACAGTCAGCGTCGCGCTACGGTGGCCGAGGAAGCTAGCGGTGTTGAACGTCGCGACGACCCCGCCTTTTTCGAACGTATGGAGGGTGTCTTTCGTGAGCGACACGCTCGTGCAACCGCAACTGCTACGGACCCCAGCCACCCGAAGCGTTTCCTCGTAGATGTTTTCAAACTCGAATACGAACTCGGCCTTCGCTCCGCGAGCGACAGTGCCGAAATCGTGTTCGAGCGTTTTGAACATCTTCTTCGCCCATGGCTGGGCGGCGGCGGACCGCGGAATGGATGCCGCGAGCAGGCTTGAGGGCACCGCCGCGCAAAGCGCGATCCATGAGCGGCGGCTTATGACCGAGGCCGACGGATAGGGCGGCAGCTCGATGAGCGTCCTGCGGGTTACGTCGAAGGTCACGCCTTGAATCCTCCTCCTTGGCTGCCACCGGTAGATGATGGCCTATGTCGATTTTTCGGCTTATCCGGGCCTGCGGCACAAGCTAACCCGCCGAAACAATCGGGATTTTTGTTTTTCACCCGCCGCTCTCCCCCCGTCCGAATGGGCATTTCCGGTTCGGGCTTTCGCGGACCGCGCGGGCTGGGGTACCATGCGTCGAGTTCGCGGATAGAGCGGCCTTCGAAGTTAGTGTCTTGGGAGGAGCGTTTCGATGGAATCTCGGCAGCGGTATCTCGGGCGGAAAATCGGACTCGCCAGTGGAATGCTCGTCGCTGGCCTGCTAGCGGCTTGGGGCGGCTTGACGCCGCGAACGGGGGCCTCTGCGGAGCCACCCGCCGTCCGATCGATCAGCTCCAATGCGTTTTCCAACCTCGGTTCCGCCAGCCAGCATCGCGACGCGGAACTCGATATCGAAGCTGAGAACAATCGCGAAGCTGCGAACAGTGGCGAGCCCGCGAGGGATGGCGATGGCTGCCAACCCGGCAAAGCGAAAGGCGGGGCCAAACCGCCGTTTCCCAACTCACTGCCAGCGCCGGAATTTCCACGGGACGCCGAGTGGCTGAACGTGGCCAAGCCGCTCCGCGTCAAAGACCTGCGGGGCAAATTCGTCCTGCTCGACTTCTGGACCTACTGCTGCATCAACTGCATTCACATTCTGCCTGAGCTCAAGAAATTAGAGCGGGCCTTTCCGAACGAGTTGGTGGTGATCGGCGTTCACTCGGCCAAGTTCGAGGAAGAGAAGGACACGAAGAACATCGCCGAAGCGATTCTACGGTACGAGATCGAACATCCGGTGGTGAACGATTTCGACCACAAGATCTGGGACGCGTACAGCGTTAGCAGTTGGCCGACGATCTGGTTGATCGATCCCGAAGGCAACGCGGTTGGCCAAAACAGCGGCGAATTCAAGTTTGAACTGGTCGAAGCGGCGTTGAAGAAAGCGATTCCCTACTACAAGGAAAACAAGACACTCGACGAGACGCCGCTCAAGTTCGACTTATTGGCCGAACGTCAGCCGCCCACGCCGTTGCGTTATCCCGGCAAGGTGATCGCCGACGCGGCGACCGAGCGGCTGTTCATCGCCGACAGCAATCACAACCGAATTGTGGTCTCGAAATTCGACGGCACGGTGCTCGACACCATCGGATCAGGGCAGATCGGCCGCGCCAACGGCGACTATGCCACCGCGAGTTTCGACCACCCGCAGGGCATGGTGCTGAACGGCGATATCCTGTACGTCGCCGACACGGAAAACCACATGCTCCGGAAAGTGGATCTGGCCGCCAAGCGAGTTTCGTTGGTGGCGGGCACAGGGGAACAGGGCAGCGGTTGGCCGGGCGTCGAGCGGGCTCAGGCCACTGGCAAAATCCCCGACAAGTGGGTCGGTCCGTGCAAAACGACGGCTCTGAACAGCCCCTGGGATCTATGGATACACAAGGACGAACTGTATATCGCGATGGCGGGTCCGCATCAGATTTGGAAGATGCCGTTGTCGGAGGCCCAAATCGGTCCCTACGCGGGGAATGGACGCGAGGATATTGTCGACGGACCACTCATTTCCAAGATTCCCTACCAGCTTGGATCGTCGTCGTTCGCTCAGCCCAGCGGGCTAAGTTCCGATGGCGAATGGCTGTTTGTGGCGGACAGCGAGGGCAGTTCGATCCGCGCCGTGCCGTTTGATCCCGCAAAAGAGGTGCGGACGGTGGTCGGCACCAGTGACCTGCCTGGCGGACGGCTGTTTCACTTTGGCGATGTCGATGGGCCCAAGGCCCGAGTGAAGCTGCAACATTGCCTCGGGGTCGCGTACAACGACGGAAAAATCTACGCGGCGGACACTTACAACAACAAAATCAAGGTAGTCGACGCCCAAACGGGCGCCACAACGACGCTGGTCGGCACTGGCAAGCCTGGGAAGTCCGATGACCCGCCCGAGTTCGATGAACCGGCGGGCATCACGTACGCGGCCGGCAAACTATTCGTCGCCGACACGAACTCCCACACGATCCGCGTGGTGGACGTGTCCACTCGCAAGGTTTCGACGCTGCAATTCGCGGGATTGGGACCGCCGAAGCCGCCGGCGGAAAAGAAGCCAAGTTTCGCTGGCGCGAAGCAGGTGAAGGTGTCGGCGGCGACCGTCAAAGCCGAGGGCGGTTTCATCACCGCCACCGTGAAATTGAACCTCCCCAAGGGCTGGAAAATGAATCCGCTCGCCAAGCTGAGCCCCTGGGTGGACGCGGGTCCCGGCAATGGCCCGATTGATCGCAGCGGCCTGGGGCGTCAACGCCAGGACAAGCCCGCCAGCGAGTTTTCGGTGAAGATTCCGGTGAAAGGCGAGGGTGAGGACACGGCGACGGTGGCGTTTAGCTATTTCTACTGTCAGGACGGTAATGAAGGACTCTGCAAAGTTGGCGGGGTCGTTTTCACGATTCCACTCACGGTTAGCAACGCGGCCACCAACTCGACCGTATTGCTGGAGCACAAGGTCGAATAGCCGGGCGGGTTTGCAGAGCCTGACGGATTCGGATACATTATCGGGCTTTCCCTGGACAGTCCGTCGTCGTCAACCCTTCCATTACCATGTTTGAATCGCTTCAAGAAGGCATGCGAGCCGCGCTGAAGACCCTCACGGGCAAAGCGAAGCTCACCGAAGCGAACATGCGCGACGGGTTGCGTCTGGTCGAGCAGTCTTTGCTCGAAGCCGATGTCAGCTATGAAGTTGTGCAAACCTTCATGGAGCGGGTCACGGCTCAGGCGGTCGGCGAAAAGGTGCTCCAGGCGCTCGATCCGAGCCAGCAAGTTGTCGGGATCGTTCATCAGCAGTTGATCGAGTTGCTTGGGCCGGTCGACCCTTCGTTGCCACTGCGGGAAGATGTCACCGTCTTCATGCTCTGCGGCCTGCAGGGGTCTGGAAAGACGACCACCACCGGTAAGCTGGCCAAATTGATTCAGCAGGAGAGCAACAAGCGAGTGATGCTTGTGGCGGCCGACCTGCAACGGCCTGCGGCCATCCAGCAATTGCATGTGCTGGGTGATCAGTTGGGACTTGCCGTCTATTCCGACCTGGGCACAAAAGACCCGGTCAAGGTTTGCCAGGATGCCGTTCGCAAGGCGCGACAGGAGAAAATCGGCGTCGTAATCCTCGATACGGCGGGCCGGTTGGCGATCGACCGCGAGTTGATGGACGAGCTTAAGCGGGTCGAAAATCAAGTTCGGCCGGACAAAGTGTTCCTGGTCGTCGACGGCATGACGGGCCAAGACGCCGTCAACAGCGCGTCCGCGTTCAATGATGCCCTGGAGCTTGACGGCGTCATCATGACCAAGCTCGACGGCGACACGCGGGGCGGCGCGTTGCTGTCGGTGAAGCAAGTCACCGGCGTTCCGATCAAGTTCATCGGAACGGGCGAACATCTGGATGCCTTGGAGCCTTTCCGGCCCGAGGGGATGGCCGGCCGAATCCTCGGTATGGGCGATATCCTCGGGCTCGTCGACGTCGCGCGGCGGGCCATCGACGAAAAGCAGCGGGTCGAGTTCGAGGAACGGCTTCGAGCCGGCCAGTTCACGCTCGAGGACTTCCGCAGTCAGATCATGCAATTCATGAAGCCTGGGCTGATGATGAAGCTCATGGGCATGATCCCGGGCATGGGCGATCTGCAGAAGATGATGGGTGATGTCGACACCGAGCGGGACACCAAGCGGCTCGTCGGTATCATCGATTCGATGACCCCGGCGGAGCGTCAAAACCCCAAGGTCATCGATTTCAGCCGTCGTACCCGAATCGCTCGCGGAGCGGGTGTCGAACCTGCGGAAGTCACGCAGTTGATCAAGCAGTTCGAAGCCATGGCGCCGATGGTGCAAGGCATGGCCGGCGCTGGAATGATGGAGCGATTGCGGAAAGTTCGGGAATTGCAGGCCGGCGGTCTTTTCAATCCCGGCGCGCAAATGTTTCGGGAAAAAAAGGGCACGGGAAAACGGCTCTCCACCAAGGAGAAGGCCGACCTGCGAAAGCAGCGGGAAAAGGAATTGCGGCGGCGAAAACGCGACGAGCGGGGCCGATAAAGCGAACGGGACTGGGACAGAGTTACGAGGGAGGAGTTTGCAGTGGTTTGTATCCGTATGAAACGATTCGGCCGGGTGAACCGTCCGTTTTACCGCGTTTGCGCTATCGATCGGAAGCGCGGACGCGATGGTCGCGTTATCGAGGAACTCGGCCATTACGACCCAATGGTCGGCGAGGTCGATGCGCGGGCAATCCTCGACGGCGATCGTATTGCCTACTGGCTGAGCGTTGGGGCCCAGCCAAGCGATCGAGTTCGCGTGCTGATTAAGAAGTATGGCAAGGACGGCACCCACGCTGTCGCCCAGCAAGCTGCGCTCGAGCGACTGAAGATCAACAAGCCGAAGGCGCCGCCGCCACGGAAGATTCCGTTGCCGGCCCCAGAAGCGGCTCCCGCTCCGGCCGAATCCGCCGGCGAGGCTTCGTCGGAAGGCGCAAGCGAGTAACTGGAGGTCGCTCGCGGGCCTTGGCGCTCGCGGGCCTTTTCGGTTGCGGGCGTTTTCGGTTGCTTGGAGTGGATTCGCTAGCTCCGGACGGTTAGCATGCGGTTCGACGTTCTGACACTGTTCCCCGGGATTTTCTCGGGATATTTGGGTCAGAGCTTGCTGCACAAGGCAATCGAACGCGGATTGATCGATGTTCGATTGCACAATATCCGGGACTGGTCGAGCGATCCGAAGCACCACAAAGTCGATGATCGGCCTTACGGCGGCGGTCCCGGCATGGTGATGATGGCCGGTCCGATCGTGGACTGTGTGGAGTCGGTTCGCGGCCAAGCGGCGGATGCGGGCAAGTTGGTTTTTTTAACGCCTCAGGGGAGGCCGCTCACGCAGCCACTGGTCGAGCAGTGGGCGGGTGGAAGTCGATTGTTGCTGTTGTGCGGCCGGTACGAAGGGGTCGACCAGCGGGTTTTGGATTTGTTGGAGCCAGAGGAAGTCTCCGTTGGGGATTACATCCTGAACGGCGGCGAAGTCGCGGCGATGGTGGTCATCGACGCCGTCGTGCGGCTGGTTCCCGGTGTGTTGGGCGACGAGGAAAGCAGCGTGTCCGATTCGTTCTCTTCCGGCAATCGCTGGCTGGAAGGGGCTCAGTACACGCGGCCTAGGGAATATCGCGGGCTTCAGGTGCCGGAAATCCTGATGAGTGGCGACCATGCGGCGATCGCCCGGTGGCGGAAAGAACAAGGCTTTTTGAAAACGCGGCGAGTGCGCGCGGATTTGCTTGGGAAGAACGAGGATTCGAAATCATGAGTCAAGTTATATTGGCAGCCGTTGAGAAGTCGTCCTTGCGGGCGGATGTTCCGCAGTTCCAAATCGGCGATACGGTCGACGTGCATACCCGGATCTTGGAAGGCGACAAAGAACGCATCCAATTGTTTTCCGGAACCGTGATCGCTCGCGCCGGAAGCGGCAGCCGCGCCAATTTCACCGTCCGCCGCATTGTGGCTGGCGAAGGCGTCGAGCGTAAATTTCCGCTGCACTCGCCCCGTATCGCCAAGGTCGAGGTGAAGCGCTCCGGCATCGTTCGCCGCTCGAAGCTGTACTACCTTCGCGATCGCGTCGGCAAGTCCGTCCGCCTCCGTCAGCGACGCGCCAACGTCGAGGAAAACGGGGCTGGCTAGTCGCGCTCCATGGCGACTGGCGTGTTGAGGGCACGCGAGACACAGCCAAGCCGAAAGCACACGCTTCGTCATCGCTGGATTTTCGGGGAAGACGCACGACGGCCGCCAAGTCCATCGTGCCTTCAAAGTCTGTGGTTGACGTACTGTTCCGTCCGCGAATCGTGCGGACGCACGGTTGTCGGTTGATAAACGTGGGGCGTTTTTGACCGTGATCGCTGTTTGCGATCGCGGTCCGATTTGGGAATCCGCCCCCATGCCGTTCCTCAGATTCTTCACGCTGCCCGCGTGGCAGCGCGGTTTGCGACCGCTCTCGCTGGTCGCTTTTCTGCCTCGCCTTTTTGGCCAGTGGCACGCGTTGCGGAGCTGGCTACCCCTTGGGTCGCTCTGGGCGGCATGTGCGAGACAGTGGCGGGAGTTTCGCTCACCGGTACCGTTTGGCCTTCAAGGTGAACGGGCGGCGGAACGCTATCTGAAACGCCAAGGCTTCGTGATCGTCGATCGCCGAGCCCGTGGAGGATTTGGGGAAATCGACCTCGTCGCTGTCGACCAGCGCACCATCGTGTTTGTGGAGGTCAAATCCCGCCGGTCCCATCACCGTGGCCATCCGGCTGAAGCGGTCGATCCGCGAAAGCAACGTCGCCTCACGCGACTCGCGTTGTCGTGGCTCAAACGCCATGATTTGCTCGAACAGCGAGCGCGATTCGATGTCGTCGCGATCACGTGGCCCAAGACCGAACGCTCGCCTACAATCAAGCACATTCGCAACGCCTTCGAAGCGGCGGGCGACGGCCAGATGTTCTGCTAGCCTTTCGGCCAGCAACGTGGCATGGGGTGCGACACTCGGATAGTTCACCAGGAGGCGGCGGCATGAGGCGTCACGATGCGGTGGTGGAACGGCGTTTGAATCGATCTGTTGCTGGTCGTGAAGGCACGTCGGCTGGAGCCATGATCACTCGTGCGGCATTTGTGGTTGTCGCCTTGCTCTCCGTCGGCGTCGTTCATCCCGCCGCCGCCGCCGAGCGTGATTCGCGCCCCAACATCGTGCTCGTGTTTGCGGACGACCTGGGAGTGAACGACCTCGGTTGCTATGGCCGGGCCGAGCACCGCACCCCCAACCTCGATCGTCTGGCGAGCCAGGGCGCGCGGTTCACGACGGCCTACACGGCTCAGCCGATTTGTTCGCCGTCGCGTGCCGCATTGATGACGGGCAAATGCCCGGCGAGACTAAACCTGACCAACTTCCTTCCCGGCCGCCCGGACACAACGACGCAGAAGCTTCTCCAGCCGCGGATCGAAGGCTTTCTGCCACTCGAGGAGGTGACGTTGGCGGAACTGCTGCGACAGTCCGGTTACGCCACGGGGCTTTTCGGCAAATGGCATCTCGGCGGCCCCAACCACTCGCCACAGCAGCAAGGGTTCGACGTGGTGGAGTCTCCGCCCGCGAACACCAAGCCGCAGACTCGGGGCGAAAAGCGAGGCAACGGCGAATCGAATGACAGCGTTCCGGCCAAAAACGAGACGCCGGATGCTGGACTCTTGGAGGGCGGTAAGGGCGAGTTCGCGATCACGGCGGCCGCCGAAAAATTCATCACCGACAACAAAGACCGGCCGTTCTTTTGCTACGTGCCGCACAACAACCCGCACATCCCGCTCGCGGCGTCCACCGACTTGATCGAGAAGAACCGCGACGCGTTTCATCCCACCTACGCCGCGATGATTGAAACGCTCGACCAGTCGATCGGTCGACTCACGGCGAAACTGGATCAGTTGGGGCTCACGGAACGCACGATCTTCATTTTCACGAGCGACAACGGCGGGCTTCATGTGTTGGAATTTCCGGGCACACCGGCGACGCACAATCGGCCCTATCGCGCCGGCAAAGGCTATCTGTACGAAGGTGGACTTCGCGAGCCGCTGATCGTGCGGTGGCCCGGTGTCGCCGCCGCTGGCCGCGTCACCGACACGCCCGTTGTGCTGACCGACTTGGTTCCCACGCTTTTGGAAGCGGCCGGGATCGACGCGGCGAAAACCGTCGGGCCGCTCGACGGCGTCAGCCTCGTCAAACTGCTGCGTGGAGGCGAGTTGCCCGCGAGGCCGCTGTTCTGGCACTTCCCCAACTACACCAATCAAGGCGGTCGCCCCGCCGGCGCTATCCGCGATGGCGATTGGAAACTGGTCGAACAATTCGAGGACGGTTCCCTCGAACTTTACAATCTGGCGGCCGATGTCGGGGAGACTCGCAATCTGGCAGCGGACGAGCCGCAACGGGTGGAAAAGATGGCGGCGGCGTTGCGAGCGTGGCGGTTGCGCGTTGGTGCTCGGATGCCCACGCCCAACCCGGATTTCGACGCGGCGGCGCATCGGGCTCTCTACATCGACCAAGATCCGTCACGATTGGCCCCTGCCAAAACGGCGGCGGCCACTGAGCCTGAATGGAAAGCTTGGCGGACCGCGATGAACGACGCCGCTAAGGGACGTAAGCCGCGAGTCACCCCAGCTCAGGGCGACATCCGATTGCACGCCAAGGACGCGCGAGTACACGCGGAAACAATGCGGTACGAGCCGCAACCCAACAAAAATGTCCTTGGTTTCTGGGTGAAACAAACCGATTGGGCCGATTGGGAATTCACGGTCGACAAGCCGGGCCGATATGAAGTCGAAATCCAACAAGGCTGTGGCGCGGGTAGCGGCGGAGCCGAAGTGGCAATCGAAGTGGGTGGCCAGACTTTGATGTTCACCGTGCAGGACACGGGGCATTTCCAACACATGATCCTAAAAGTCGTCGGCACGGTGGAATTGCCAGCCGGCCGTCACACGCTTGCCGTCAAGCCCCGCACGAAACCAGGGGTCGCCGTAATGGATGTGCGTCGCGTGGTGCTGCGTCCCACCGAGTAACCCAGCCATGTTTCCGATTGTCGCGACCAACCGGTTGGCGGCGGATGTTTGCCAGATCGAAATCGCCGCTCCACGCATCGCCCACAAGCAGCGTCCGGGCCAGTTCGTAATCGTCCGGACTCACAGCCGCGGCGAACGCATTCCACTCACCATCGCCGTCGCCAACTCGGATCGAGGCACAATCACACTCGTCGTTCAAGGCGTGGGCAAGACCACGACATTGATCAACTCGCTCGTGGTCGGCGACGCGATTCGCGATGTGGCTGGTCCGCTGGGCCAGCCCTCCGAGATCCGCTTGTTCGGAACGGTGATGGTGATTGCCGGCGGAGTTGGCGCGGCGATCGTTCTGCCTGTCGCCCAGGCGCTCCGAGCGGCCGGCAACCGCGTCCTCGGAGTGCTCGGCGCCCGCTCGCGCGACCTGTTGGTCTTGAAATCCGAGATGCGGGCCGCGTGCGATGAACTGACCGTCGTGACCGATGATGGTAGCTATGGCCTACGCGGGCTGGTTGTCGATCCGCTACAGCGAATGATCGCGGATCGCCAACCGCTCGACCGCGTGCTGGCCGTCGGTCCTGTTCGCATGATGCAAGCGGTGGCCGAGGCGACTCGCGGCCCGGGCATTCCCACCATCGTCAGTTTGAACGCGTTGATGGTCGATGGAACGGGCATGTGCGGTGGCTGCCGAGTGATGACGGTCGGCGGCGCTCGATTCGCGTGCGTCGACGGCCCCGAATTCGACGCCCATGAGATCAATTTCGGAATACTCGCCCAGCGAAATCAGGCTTATCGCGACCGCGAAGCCGAGGAACTGCGCGAGTACACGGCCGACCCAGCCCGTTGGCTGGAGGAAGTCCGCGCGGAATTGCGGACCCTCGCCCTGGCGCGGGATGTCTCCCATTCCCCATCTTCCGCCGCACTCGACAACGCCGCTCAGGTGATCGTCGAGGCCTGCGCCCAGGACTTCATGCTCGTCGGCCAGGGCTTCGCCGGCGACGAGGACATCGAGGCCGACCGGATCGCCTGCAAGCTGCCGATGGTCCCGGGCTTCACGCTGTCGAGCAGCGCCAACAACGCGCCGATGAG
>JBJTOW010000807.1:0-3396 GCA_046074805.1 Planctomycetota bacterium
CCGCCTGCGCCCGCTGGCACTCCGCGATGAAAGCGTGCGAACCAACGCCGCCGTTCTTCGAATGGATGGTGTTCATGTTACTTGTTGAGAACCTCATCAAGATTGAGCAGTTGGTTGGCGAGCATCGTCCACGCGGCCAACTCGGTTGGCGGAAGCGTCGGGTCCGCTTTCGAGTCGCCGACCGCGATCAACGCCCGCGCGTCGGCTTCGTTCGCCTTGTAAGCCGCGCGTAAGTCGACAAGCGACCCCCGCAGGATTGCGAGTTCGGCGTCGCGGAACGGCCTGGCGATCAGACGTCGCGCAAGCGCGTCGAGCCGCGCGTCATCGGTAGCCGGACCGCCACCGGAGTTCAACAGGACGGTTTCCGCCAGCCTTCGAGCCGCTTCGACGTACTGCGGGTCGTTGAGCGTGACGAGCGCCTGCAGCGGCGTGTTGGTCCGCTCGCGTCGCACGATACACGTCTCGCGGTTGGGGGCGTTGAAGACTTCGAGCGACGCGGGCGGCGCGCTGCGTTTCCAGAAAGTATAGAGGCTGCGGCGGTACAGGTTCTCGCCCGTGTCGCGGCGGTAATCGCGAGTGTTGCTGCCGATCATCGCGACCGCCTCCCACACGCCGTCGGGCTGGTACGGCTTGACGCTCGGACCACCCAGTTTGCGCACGAGCAGTCCGCTCGCGGCCAGGGCGTAGTCGCGAATCATTTCCCCGTCCATGCGGAATCGCGGTCCCCGCGAGAGCAACCGGTTGGCGGCATCCAGTTCGAGCTTGCGCGGCGTGGCGACCGCCGCCTGGCGATACGTGGCGGACATCGCGATCTGCTTGAAGAACCGCTTCATGTCCCAGCCGCTTTCGCGGAAGTCGACGGCCAGCCAGTCGAGCAATTCGGGGTGCGACGGCAGATCGCCCGCCGCCCCGAAGTCGCCCGTCGTTTTCACGAGGCCAGTGCCAAACACTTCCTGCCAGAAACGGTTCACGGTCACTCGAGCTGTGAGCGGATGGTCAGGACGGAGCAGCCATTGGGCGAAACCGAGTCGATTCCGCGGCGCGTCGTCCGGAAAGGGCGGCAGGACCGACGGTGTTCCCGGTTTGACCGGATCGCGCCGCTGGTCGTATTCGCCGCGAAACAGCACGAAGGCGCCCGGTTCGCTGCCTTTCTCTTGCATCACATGGGCGATCGTGCCGCGGCTCTTGATCGCCGCTTGCTCGGCCTCCAGGGCTTGCTTACCGCGCGACAGCTCGCGAAACGTCGCATCGACGGCTCCGAGCCACCAATCGTAAAGTTCGTCCGTCTCCTTCGCGCTGCGTTTGTTGGCCGGCAACGCGGCCAAGGCGGCAGCACGAGCGGAACGCGCCAGCCGTTCGATCTCTTCCGCGGCCAGCGCACGGGAATAAACTCGCACGTCTTGCAGCCGCAGGTCGTTGATTCGCGACTGCGTGTCGCGCTGGGCAAATTTCAGGGGAACGGTGGTGCGGATCGAACTGGCCAGCTTGTCCGACATCACCGTGCGTTTTTCTTGAGCCGCGCCATCGACGTAGATTCGCACTCCGGCTGCTTTCCCCGAACCGTCGTACGTGACGAAGACGTGCGACCAGCGGTTCGCCGCGAGCGGATCGCCAGCGACGACCTTCAAAGCATCTTCGGGCCAGCGATGAACAACGTGCGTTCCGACGCGGCCGTTTTCGAGCCACAGATCCCAACCGCGGTAATCCTGGCCGTCGTTCATGCGGGCTACGATCGAGCCGGTGGCTTTGTTGTCGGGCAAGTAGACCCAGGCGCCGAAGCTGAACGGCTGGTCGCGTTCGAAATCGCCGACGTTGGGCAACGCAATAGTCGAACCGGCCGCCGCTTTCCACGCCTTGCTTGACAAGTGCCCGGCGTCCCACACGGCCTGTTCGCCCAGTGGCAATGGGATGGCGGCTCCCGCGAGCGTCGCGGCGGCCACAGCCCCTTGGCCCTCGCTCAGCGGGGCGTGAAGCGCGAGTCCTCCCGTCGGCAAGGCGGCGTTCAGACCTTGGAAATCGCCCGCCGCCAACCAACGGTCGAACTCGCCGCGGGCGGATTGCCGGCGTTCATCGCGACGACGCACGGTCTCCGGCAATTCCAGTTGCAATGCCTGCCAACGGGACTGGTCCGCCATGAGCGGAACTTGCACGATCGGCGGCGTGTCCTTGCTGTTGCCGTCCATGGCCGCTTGCGTCGTGTTGTTGAAGAACGCCGCCAGTTCGTAGAACTGCTTCTGGGAGAGCGGGTCGAATTTGTGATCATGACAGACGGCACAGCCCGTGGTCAGGCCGAGCCAAACCTGGGACACAGTTTCCGTGCGGTCCCGCGTGTAGAGCACCAGATACTCCTCGGCGATCGTTCCGCCCTCGCTGGTCGTGATATTACAGCGATTGAAACCCGACGCGATCTGTTGTTCGAGCGTCCGGTTCGGAAGGAGGTCGCCGGCGAGCTGCTCGACGGTGAAGCGATCGAATGGCAGGTTCGCGTTGAAGGCGTTGATGACCCACTCGCGAAAGGTCCAAACCTCGCGGAAGTTGTCAAAATGGATACCGTGCGTGTCCGCGTAGCGCGCAGCGTCGAGCCAGTAGCGGCCACGGTGCTCGCCCCAGGCTGGCGACTTCAGCAAGGCATCGACGTAAGCCTCGTAGGCTCCAGGCGAGCGATCCGCGACAAACGCCTCGACAGCCGCCGGATCGGGCGGCAGTCCGGTGAAATCGAGGCTCAAGCGGCGGGCAATCACGCGCCGATCCGCCTCGGGCGCCGGCGCGAGCCCCGCCTGTTCCAGTCGCGCGAGAATGAACCTATCGATCGGCGTTCGCACCCAGGACTCGTCCTTCACCGTCGGCAGCGCGGGCCGCGCGGGCGGGAGGAAAGCCCAATGGGTTTGGTACTCGGCCCCGGCCGCGATCCATTGTTGCAGCGTGTCCTTCTGGGCGGCCGTAAGCGGACGACGCCCCGGCGGCGGCATCGACTCGTTGGCATCCGTCGACAAAACGCGTTTGACGAGTTCGCTGTCGCTCGGCTTGCCCGGCGCGATGGCCCCGCTCGACACGGCCGCGTCGCGTTCGTCCAGCCGCAAATCGGCCTTGCGTTGCAGTCGATCGGGACCATGGCACTGAAAACAGTGCTCGGCCAAAATCGGGCGAATATCGCGGTTGAACTGGGGCGGTTCGGCCGCTGACGCGGACCGAGCACCCAGCCAGCCGTGTCCCACCCAGCTGTACCTGCCGCAGTCGCCGCTGGCGACCGCGAAGGCAAAGGTCGCAGCGAACGCGACGCGAATCATGTGCGAAGATCGACTCGCGTTGCTTCCGAGGGGACGAGTAACTTCCGCGATTGAAACCGCGGCCGTAGCACAACCGCCGCTAGCACTTGTCAGTCGCTGTCGCATGTTG
>JBJTOW010000808.1:0-4097 GCA_046074805.1 Planctomycetota bacterium
TGGTGTGTGAACATGATCACCTGGGTGTAGCGGCTGAAATCGACGAGCGTTCGCAGCGTCGCCAACGCCCGATCGTCGTCGAACTTGATGAGCACATCGTCCACGACCAGCGGCAACGGCTCATGTCGCTGCATCCACAGGTCTAGGAAAGCGAGTCTCATGGCGAAAAACAATTGGTCGGCTGTCCCTTCGCTCATGGCTTCCACACCAACCAGCGCTGGTTTGTCGCCTGCCTGGGTCCGCTCGGCCATCAGAACGGGTTCGTCCTTATCGTTGTAATCGATTCGCAATTCAGAGAACGCTCCTGCTGTCAGGCTGCGGAAGTAACCGCTCGCCTTGTCGAGCATCGGCGCTTTGTTTTCCCGGGCGAACTGGTCGATCGCTCGGTGTAGCACGGCGGCGGCTAGTTTGGCGCGAGCGTACTCGACCACTAGTTCCTCGATACCGGCGAGTGTGGCTTGGGAGCGGGCATTCACGTCCAACGATTGCGTCCCGGCTTCCATGCGTTCGAGTTCGGCGGCATGACGGCCGACCGTCTGTAGAAGCTCTTGGCGACGGCCGTCGTACCGTTCGGCTTCGCCCCGCAGCGTTGCGATTCTTGTCCGCAGTTCACTCGGATCGGCTCCAATCGCTTGTTGTTCGAATTCGTCCAAGGAACGTCCGCCAGCCAGGCGATGCAACGAGTTCTCCAGTTCGCCCACTCGCTCCTCGGCGAACCGGCGTTCCTCGGATTGTTGCCACGCCTCTTCCAACGCGCCGGGACTGTCGACTCCCGCTTCTTCACAGAGCGACCGGAGTATGGATTCGCGTTCCATAAGCGAGTGGCGACCGTCCGCCACTTTTCGCTCGGCATCCGCGATCTTGGTCGCGACCTCCCGCGCCCGAGTCTCCACGGACTCGGCGACGCGCAGCCTTTCGAGCAACGTGTCGGCGAGCTTGGCTAGCGACTGGCCTACATCAAGCACTGACATCTCGCGCCCAGAACCTCGACCATCGGGTCCGCCGATACCTTCAACGCCGCAGGCGGCGGCGAGACGCCGTGTTTCGGCCTCGAAGGCCCGCGAATCGGATTCAATCCCCGCGATCCGCTCGAACAATCCATCACGGCCATGCAGATCGCGGCGGATGATTTTTAGCTCGCCGCAATCGCGAAGGAAATCTTCCACAACCGACACCGTCGCGTCCGGTTCCAATCCGAGTGGCTCGATCGCGTCGCGCCATTGATTGCGCCAAGCATCGAGTTCGGCGTCGAGCGTCATCCGCTTGGCGTTGAGCGTTTCCAACTCGCTTTGCGTCTGAGTCCGTTTCGTTTGCAGTTCCAGCCTTCGATTGGCCAGATTGCGTTGCTCGCCGAGCCAACTGTCTCCGCGAGCGATTGCCTCCTTGAGCGATTCATGGGAAGAGAGCGGCGGTAGGCCAGCGGTCACCAGAGCGGCGTCGAGCCGGTCCCGCGCGTCCGTGATTTGCCGTTCCAACTGCTCGGCCTCGACGGCTAATTGCCGCAAGTTGGGGATTTGTCCCCGAAGCGTTTCGAGTTCATTGCGCCAGTCGCGCATTTCAGCGGGAGTCGCCGGCTCAATCGCCAAGGCGGTCCACAGAGAGCGCCATTCGGATTCGGTCGCCTCGACAGAGGAGACCGCGAGCGTAGCTTGATTCTCGGTTTCCGACCGTTCACGACGCACTCGCGATTGCTCAGCGACTAGTCGAGCTTGCTCCACGACGCGTTGTTGCTCGCGGCGAATCCGATCCACAATGCCGTCGGCCTCGGCGACCAGCGCCTCGTAAGTCTCGGCTAATTCCGTATGCCCCGCCGGGAGCGACGTGTTAGCTCGCGAAGGCAACGAGCTGGCGTCCAATCGTCCCGTCTCCAAGGCGTTTCGAACCGCGCGCCACGTCGCGTCGCGGTCGCCACGGCTGTCGGCAAGGCGCGATTCCGTTGGGATATCGCCACCGGCGCCGCGCAACGTCTCGAGCGCGACTTCGAAGTCGGCGAGTTGCGAATCGAGCGACCGGCTGCGGGCCTGGATTTCGGACAGTTGCCGTCGAGCGTCCGCGATATTTTTTTCGTGCCGTGCGATTGTGGCGGCCGATGGTAGCCGCAATTGATCCAATCGTTCAGCGTCGCCATCCCAACGGCCGAGTTGGCCAAGTTTGGTCCGAAGCTCATCCCAGCCTCGCCTTACCCGCCGCCGAGCTTCGTCGCGGCGTTGCTCCAGCGGCCCCGACTCCTTGACGAATCCGACCGCCAGTTGAAAGCCATGGAGCTCAGTGCCGGCTCCGAGCGATTCCAATTCGCGGACGGCAGCCCGCAGTTGCGATTCGGCTTTCTCGAGGGATTCGGCCGCTTGTTGCCGGCCGCCAACCAAGCGGGCATGGTCAGCCGCCAACCGCTTGATACGGCTCTCCGCGCGACCGCTGAGATCGAGCGAGTCGGCTTGTTCGAACGGCAGATCGGGACGAAGACGCCGTAGCAACGCCTCGCCTTCAGCCCTCCGGGCAGCAGCCCGAGTACGCAATTGCTCGAGGTCAAACAGCGCTTTGCGGAAACTCCCGACCCGATCCGAAAGCGGCCGGATTTGTTCCTTTAACGCGAGCATATCTTGCGCGGGTGTCAGTCCGTGCGCGGCGGATTGAAGTTGAAGCAGTGTTTCCTGATCGGCCCGCAACGTCTGTTCGGCGCGGTCGACCTGCAGTTTCGCCTCGCGGCACTCACGATCGAACGCGGGCCGCAAGCGCCGCGTGGATGCTCGGGCGGATAAACGCTGCCGGTGTTCACGCAGCTGCGAGAGTTGAGGCAACGCTTGATCGAGACGCTCGGACCAATCCAAATCGGCGCGAACCCGCTTGAGCTGGCTGTCGATTTCCGCGAGGGTTGCCCGCACCTCGTCGGACTCGCGGCGCAACTTGTCGTAAGCGCCGCTGCTCATGAGCGATTCACGCGATTCCTTATTCAGATTGTTGAGCTCGCGCAGCGCGGCGTTCAGTTTTGGCACTGAGCCGGTCGGTTTGAAGAGCGATTCGGCTTCGGCATCCAACGTTCGTTGGACTTCGCGCAATTGTGTCGCGCCGGTAGCGGCGGAAAACAGCGATTCGCCAATGCGTCCCTGAAGCTGTACGAACTCGCGGCCGCCTTTCACCAACGTTTCGTAATCGATCCCGAAGATCGTCTCGAACGCGTTTCGATCAATCCCGGACAGCCAGCCCTGGAACTTATTCTCGTCGAACGGTTCGTTGTCCGCATTCAGCAGCGTATTCGAGTTGCCTTTGCGGCGGATAAGCTCGACGGATTCGCCGTCGCGCCTCTGCACGGCGAACCCAATCCGCATCAATTTGTGATCGTGGATAAAGTTATCGGTCGAGCGGGAGTGAATACCGTAAAGGGCGTCCCGCAAGGCGCGTAAAGCCGAACTCTTGCCCGCCTCGTTTCGGCCAAACACCAAGTGCACGTTGGCCGCTGCGGGATCAAACCGCAGCGTTCGCTTGGTGAACGGCCCGAAAGCGGTCAGATCGAGCTTGGTGATGATCATCGTGAGCCTCCCGCCGAGCGGCCTTCGAGTCGATGGCGAATGTCAGGCTCTATCCCCGACAACAGGGATCGGACAAGGTCGCCGGGGGAACTAAACGGCGCGTCACGTCCTTCACGAAGCTCCGACGGCAACTTCAGGAACAAAGGTTCGAGTTCTTGCTTCAGGCTATCGAGCGTCGCTTTATCCACAAGCGCATCCGACACGATCCGTCGCACGGCCATCAACGGTCCGTCGGCGTCCACGTTGTCTTCAACTTCCGCGTTGCTGTTCGAGCCGCTACGGACCGGCCGCGTGAGCAGCTTGACTTTTTCCAACCAGACATCGCCGCCGCCAGCGTCGATCGCCAAAGCGCGAATCTCAGCTTCCCACTTCGCGGGCCGCTCCATGAGCTCATCATGGCTCGGCGACGCGCCCTCCAATTCCACACGGACGGCGAGCGGCGTTGGCGAGTGCTCGGCCCGAAGCCTCACGAGCGACTCGCGTACGATGGCGGCAGCGGCCGCGGCGGTGGAAGCGGCGGACACATCGCATATCAAGCGTTCCCAGCGAACGACATCAAGCGGCCGGAAT
>JBJTOW010000809.1:0-3328 GCA_046074805.1 Planctomycetota bacterium
GCAATTCCCGCTTCCGCGACGGACTGGAAGTCCGTCGTACAAATTACGACTCTCCAAATGTAGATGGCGTTTGTGCATTCCGCCGTCTCCGCCCCGAAGGGGCAGCGACAGCCATAGCCCAGGGCAGAGCGACACGGCGAAGCCGTGAAGCGCCGCCCTGGGTCAACGTGGACATTGCCGCGCGTCGCGCAATTCCCGCTTCCGCGACGGACTGGAAGTCCGTCGTACAAATTACGACTCTCCAAATGTAGATGGCGTTTGTGCATCCCGCCGTCTCCGCCCCGAAGGGGCAGCGATAGCCATAGCCCAGGGCAGAGCGACACGGCGAAGCCGTGAAGCGCCGCCCTGGGTCAACGTGGACATGGCCGCGCGTCGCGCAATTCCCGCTTCCGCGACGGACTGGAAGTCCGTCGTACGAATTACGTGCCAAACGACGCAGCAGAAGATGAACGCGGCGGCACCCAATTCGATGATCGTTGCCATCGAGTCCGCCAGCACTGCTGGCGTTGACACGGTCGGCGGAGCGGAATCCGCGCCCTGGGAAAAAGACGCCGACCGCATGCGACGATTGGTCACCACCGCCCGATCCGCCTGAGCGAACCGGGCACGCGGGTTAAGGCCATCGCCGATGGTCACGGCAAATCGCCGCCCTTACGGTGTCCGGAACAAAGCTTGGGTCGAGGTGACCGTCCGGCGCCAGCGGTTGAGCTGGAATCGCTGGATACCGGCCAAAAGCACGTTCGTGTAGGTCTGACCCGAGGGCATTGGGAAGGTGAGGCTGGAGTAGCCGACACCGGAGTACCGGAACACCAAGTAGTCCGAGTAGAGAGCGAAGTCGGTGATAACATCGTAATCCGTATCGCTGGCATACGTGTGGTACTCATCGCGGCCGTCGCCGCCCGTAATGGTGTCCAAACCAGGCCCGCCGTAGAGGAAGTCTGTATCTAGACCGCCGTCGATTTGGTCGATACCGGCACCACCGTAGATCGTGTCCAGTCCGCCATTTCCGAAGATCGTGTCGTTGCCGTCGTTGCCGTTGATCGTATCCCGGTAATCACTGCCCTGAATCGAGTCGTTCCCTGCTAGGGCGTCCAGAGTGCCGACAGCAGCGAACATCATGCCTCGGAAATCCCAGGTGTCGGCGCCGGCGGTTCCCAGGAGACTCTGACTGTTGTTGTTCCAGTTCTCGATCTCGCTGGTCGCCGCATTGAAATTGTCGATGCTAGTGGCGGTTGAGCCGATGTTCACGATGACATCGGTATGAGTGCCGCCCCGAATGTAATCGCCGATAGCCTCGTCGCCGCTAATGCGAATGGTGTCGTATCCCGCCTCGCCGAAGACGCTATCCGCGCCCGTGTTTCCACGCAGGATATCGTCGTGGAGGCCTCCGTATAGCGTGTCGTTACCGATGCCGCCATCGAGATCATCGAACCCATCCTCGCCGTAGAGAACATCCGCGCCGGTGGCTCCGAGTAAGCGATCGTTGTCTGGGCCGCCGTAAAGGGTGTCGTTGTCACTGCCACCCACGAGCAGGTCCGCTCCGAAGTTGCCGTAGACAATATCGTCGCCCGCGCCACCAAACACGCAATCGTTCCCTAAGTCGCCGTAGATCGTGTCCTTACCCGTTTGACCGAAAATCAAATCGGTCGCCTGGGTGCCGGCGAGCGACGCATCGTCGCCCGTGGCGCCGCTGACGATCTGCGACTCGTTCCGGATCGGCGTGAAGCACGTCGTGATGTCGAGGATCAGCCCGTCGTCGTACACCGCGATCCGCGCCGTCTCGAAGTTGACGGTGTTGATGTCGAGCTCGATGGCATTCGCGGGATTAAGAATCGTCAGGTCGAGGCCGCGTAACCGGGTCGGAGTCGCCAGGTATTCGTTCAAGTCGACGATTTGGGCTGTCGTCAAGTAATCGAATTGCTGTGGCTTGAGCACGATGTAAACGGTGTCGCCGGTCGTGTGGCTACCGCCATCGTATGTTGTTTCGACACCGTTGTTATCGAACGACGTTGTCATGTTGTCATCGCCATTACCACCCGAAATCGTCCGGCCACTGCTCACTGGCACGTTGATCACCTTCGTAAAGCCGAACTGCAACGTGTTGTTGCCACTGCCGCTGGTGCTGCCCAGCAAGCTCCGGTTGTTGCCGTCGTACAGGTCGATGCTGTTGGCAAAGCTGTCGAAGGTGACGTTGAAGGCGTTGAGCGTCACTGCGGACCCGACGACGTTGATCATGGTGTCGTAATCGCCCGACGCTCCCGCCGCCCCCGTGCCGCCAATGATCGTGTCGAACTCGGCTTCGTTGCTTCGCACCTCGATCCGGTCGTTGCCAGCGCCGCCGTTGATGCTATCAACACCCTCCCGAGCATCGATCGTATCGAAGCCCGCGTTGCCGAGGATCGTGTTCACATCGATGTCACCCGTGATGGTGTCACTGCCGCTGCCGCCATAAACGTCTTCGATCGTGCTGTTGTTATCGGCTTGGTTCACGATACCGCCGGTTATGTCGGTGGCTGTGCCATTGGTCGAGCCGTTCCGCAGGTTCACCGCCACGGGCTCCGTCCGCCCCGAGTAATCGAGCAAGTCCGTTCCGGCCCCGGCATCGATCGTGCCCGCGAGCGATGGGAGCGGTGATCCGCCGGTGCTCATCGTAAACGTGTCGTTCGCCGCGTTCGACCGCAGGTTTTCCACGGTCGCGAACTGGATCGAAGGCGTTGACGTGTTGTTGCTGCCGGGAGTGACGTGATTCAACGTGCCGCTGTTTGATCCCGAAACCGTGAACGCGTTGACGCCCAATTGACCCGTCAAGGTATCGTTGTCCGCGTCGCCATTGATCGTCACAAGATTGGCGGCGGCGATCGAATCCGGGAGATTCGTCATCGTGATGTGATCGTCACCCGCGCCGCCGTTGACCGTCATCGAAGCGAAACCGCCAGTGGCTTGCGTGTTGAGTGTCACGGTGTCGTTGCCGTCGCCGGCTGAGATGGTCACCGACCCGCCTGTCGCGTTAACCGCACCGGTCAACGAAATGGTGTCGCTGCCGGTGCTGCTGCTCACGGAGATGGCGCCGCCGGCGGCGTTGTAGGTACCGTTGAGCGTCACCGTGTCCGCATCATCGCCGGTGGTGACTTGCAAAGTGCCGCTGCCGACATTGACCGTGCCGGACACCGTGACCGTGGTGGAAGCCGGATCATCCGCATCGCCAAAGTCGCCCACAATCGTGGCGGTCCCCACCGCCGTGATCGTGGCCGAAGACGGCATGGTGAAGTTATCGCCCGCGTTGAGCGTCACGGTGCCGCCCGCCTTTATTTGAATCGTGCCGGTGTTG
>JBJTOW010000810.1:0-14075 GCA_046074805.1 Planctomycetota bacterium
ACCGGCGACCACGAGGGTTTTCACGCCGCAGCCCCGCAGGTTGAAACGCTCTTCCTCCGCCACTTCCGCCATGCGCAGCGCGTAGCTGGGAGTGCAGAACACGGCTGTCGCGGCAAGGGAACGAATCGTGTCGAGTCGCGCGAGAGTGCTCATGCCGCCCGTGGGGGCGACGAGTGCGCCGCGCTGGGTCACGGCGTCGAAAGCGCTCCAGAAGCCAATAAAGGGGCCGAAGGAGAAGGCCAGCACCACGCGGTCGCCGGCCGTGATCTGGGCGGCGTCGAGCACGAATTGCCAGCCGTCGAGCCACCATTGCCAATCCTCGGCCGTGTCGAGCACCACGAGCGGCCGGCCCCGGGTGCCCGACGTTCGATGATAGCGAACGTAGCGTTCGAGCGGATAGGTGAGATTGCGGGCGAAGCCGGCGTCAGCCGCCGCGATCCATGCGGTTGGGCCGCCGTCGGGCAGAGCGACACTGTGCCCATCGCGTCCGCGCGGGCCAGACACCAATTCCTCTTTCGTGGTGAACGGTAGGTCCAGGAACGCGTCGAACGCCGCCAGTGGCAGCGGTATCCCATCGAACTTCGTCGCGTAAAAGCGGTTGTGCGGCAGCGCTCGCTGCAGCAACGCGTTGAGCTGCTCCAGTTGGCGGACTGGCCGCGAGGCGGCCGATTCCCGGGCCGCTTCGCGGCGATGATAGTACCCGTTGAGCATGCCCGCGGCCCCCTCCACCATGACCGGCCGACCTCGGTTAGACTACGGCCGCGAAAACCACCGCCGTCTCCGGACCCGCGATCCGCCTGGACCCGCCAAAGTTACTGACTCGACACCCATCCCGAATCATCGCAGCCAAGAAACATGAGCCAACCGCCGCGCAAGGGTTCCCTGCTGGTCATCTTTCTCACGGTCTTCATCGATCTGTTGGGATTTGGAATGGTGCTGCCGCTACTTCCAATATATGGAAAGCAATTCGCCGCTGATTATGGCTGGGAGTCGCAGCGGGTGGGATGGGTTGTCGGATTGTTGATGTCGAGCTTTTCGGCGATGCAGTTCCTGTTTTTGCCGATTTGGGGGCGGGCCTCCGACCGTTGGGGGAGGCGTCCTATTCTGCTCATCGGCCTAGCGGGCTCGACCGTGTTCTATTTCGGGTTTGGTATCGCTACGGTCGCGCGGAGTTTGGCGGGCTTGTTTCTGACGCGGATCGGCGCGGGCTCGCGGGAGCGACGATCGCCACCGCCGCGGCGTACATCGCAGACTCGACGCCGAAAGAAAAACGGGCGAAGGGGATGGCATTGATTGGCGCGGCTTTCGCGCTGGGATTCACCTTGGGCCCGTCGCTGGGCGTCGTCTCGCTACTGGCGGGCGGGAAACTGGCGTTGAGTCCCTGGCCGGGCTATTCGGCGGCCAGTTTGTCCGGGATCGCCTTTTTGCTTGCCGCTTTTTTACTGCCTGAATCGCTGCGGCCCGAATCGCGGGAGGCGGCATCGCCGAATCCCGATTCGCCGAATCCCGAATCGCCGCCTTGTGACGGGAAGTCGCCCGTGGAGAGTTCCGCTTCAGGCTCGCCGAAGCATGGCGGCGCGTCGCACCGTTCGCTGCTCGACTTCGCCGCGTTGCGGCAGGCGTTGGCGGCGCCGACGATCGGGTTGTTGCTGTTGACCTCGTTTATCGCCGTCTTCTCGTTCGCGAACTTCGAGTCGACGTTGTCGTTGCAGTTGGAAAACCTTGTGCTCGCCGGGCCCGGGCGCTCTGCCGTATTGGACGGTCTGGTTGGCTGGGCCCAGCAACGCGGATACGGCGCTCCAGACGACACGAAGCTTGTGGTGATCTTCGCCGTGTTCGGTTTCTTGGGCCTTACTTTGACGTTGGCCCAAGGATTTCTGGTCCGGCGGTTGGCCGATAAACTTCCCGAGGGAGTGATGGCGGCGGGCGGTGGGGTTTCCGCGTCGATCGGCTTGGTGCTTCTCGGCATGGCCGCGTCCCGAGGCAGCTTCAATTTGTTGGTTGTCGGGATGGTGGTGGAGGTGGTTGGTTTCGCGTTCGTCAATCCGTCCCTACAGTCGTTGCTATCGCGTCGCAGTCGAGCGGACGAGCAGGGCGGGGTTCTTGGTTTGGGGCAAAGCGTCGCGTCGCTGGCCCGCATCCTCGGTCCTGTGGCGGGTATCCGCTTGTTCGCCTATCGTCCGGAGGCGCCGTACTTCGCGGCGGCCGGCGTGATGGCGATCGCCGTTTTGGCGATCGTTTGGGTCAGCCGACACGGTCGGGACGCTGGCGAGTCCGGGCCCCGGTCAACTAGAACCGATAGTTGAGTCCGAGGCTCAGCCCGTGGACGAAGTATTCTTTGTCGTCGAACCGAGGCGGTTGAGGATCTTGCGGCGGTAAGATCATCCCGCCGAACAATTGAGACACATTGACATTGGTGTCAACTTGGTCGCCCGCGAGCACGACCGAAGACATGTAGATGAACGTGTAGCCCATGGTGAATTCAAGCCGCTGGGTCAATTGGCGGCTGAGATTCAGATTGATTTCGGGAATGTACGTCGTCTCCCGCCGTTCGAACTCGCCGATGTTCGTCCGGGAGGCGAGGATGCCGCCGACGTAGTTGGTCGAGCCGCCACCGGCGTCCACCACTTGGGACTCGCCGCGGATGCGGATTTGTTGCAGCATCGATCCGATGCTGACTTTGGCCATCGCCGAGACCGTCCATGGTCCACGGTAGGTGTCATACCAGACGCCGAGCGAGCCACCGTGGAATTCGTTGCGGGTATTGAAGTCGTCCAGCACTCGGAACTGCGTGCCGATCGGCAGGTTTCCACCGACCACGACCGAGTCGTTACGGATAGTCAGACCGTCATCCAGCAGCATGGTGTGGTAACCGCCGATGAGATCCAAACGGCTGCAATGGTCGCCATCGAGATTGACTCGGCCGAGAGCTTCTCCGGAGTACAGGTCGGACTAAGTCGTGACGTCGACGGAACCGCGGAGGAATCCAGGCGAAGACACGAGGAAGGCCGAAGGAGTAGGCAAGAACTGGGTGTTTGTGAATGGGCGGGCGAGCAGCGGCAGGCCATTTGCGTCCGAATCCGCGTGAAAACCGGTGCGTTCGCTTTCCGAACCGAGGAAGCGGAAAGCGACGCCCATCGAATCTTCGCTGTCCAGCCAGAGGCCAGCGGTGACACGTCCGGCGGACAGAACGTTATTGCCGATCACATCCCCACCGAACAACACGGTCGCGGAGGGGAGGGCTCCGGCGTTTGGGTCCGACGTGACCAGCGGTGGCAGTTCCCGTCCCGTTTGCCACAGGAGCAGGTACTCGACGCTTCCCCAAATTCCCCACGATCGGCCGCCGCCGCATGTCGCGCAGGCGCCGCCGGCGGGGTCGCCACAGATGGGGCAGGCGTCATCGGGCAGGTCGGCGGTCATCGGCGGCGGAGCGCTGGCGGCCGGGGAAACCACCGGAGCGACGGTGGTTGTCGCGGCGGTGGTTGTCGCGGCGGTTTTGGCGACCGTGGGACTGGAGGCTCGCGTGGCCACGGGTTTGGCGGCTGACTCCCGGTAAACGGCCGCTTTCGCCGGATTGGCCCGGCGAGCGGATGTTCCTTCCGCCCACAGCGCCGCCGGGCTAGCCAGCGCGAACACCGTCCAGGTCGAGATCTTTTTCAGGTTCAGTTTCATTGTCGGAGCTCGCATGGTTTCGCCAAACCTTCAGATTCCAATAAGAGGATCGGCCGCTACAACGGGAAAGTCGAGAAAAACCGTTATGATCGGCACATTCCCCCCGCGTCTCGCTGCTGGAGCATTGCCTGCGGTCTTGCTACCGCATCGGCAACGGCCCGGTCGAACGACGGTGCTGGATGTAACGATGGTTTCGGTTGTGCCGACTCGCTCAGTACAGCAAAAAGTGAGGGTATTCACGCGAATTCCGTGTGTTTGGATTGTGTCGGTGGGACCCGCTCATGCCACTGGCGGCGTCGGACTGACCGTGAACTGCTCGCCATCTGATGGCCACGGCAGTGGGTTTTCGAGTAAGTTACGGGCCGATCGAAAACGGAGGGAAAGTACGGTGAATCCCAATCCCCATTCCCCAACGCGAATTCATGGACTGCCTCGCGGGCTCTCGGCTCGCGTGTTGTCGTTGGTGGGAGGTCCCGTTCAGCGTCGGCTCGCGAGATGGAGCCAACTGCTGGAGGTCATCCAGTCCCAAGAGGCGGATCTACAGCGGAAGTCCGACGCCGAACTGCGGAAGCTCAGCCGATCCTTGCAGTTTCGCGCGAAAAGCGGCGAGAAGTTGGTCGCTCTGATGCCCGAGGCGTACGCGTTAGTCCGTGAGGCAGGGCGGCGGACGTTGAAGATGCGGCATTTCGACGTCCAGTTGATCGGTGGGATGAGCCTCTTCCATGGTTGCTTGGCTGAAATGGGCACTGGCGAGGGCAAGACGCTTACCGCGACGCTGCCGATGTACTTGCATTCGCTGGTAGGCCGTGGTTGCCACCTCGCGACGGTAAACGATTATCTGGCCTCCCGCGACGCCGAGTGGATGAGGCCGATCTACGAAGTGCTCGGACTCACCGTGGGCGTGATACAGACCCCGGACAAATCGGACCAACGCCGGGCCGCCTACGCCTGCGATGTCACGTACGGAACGGCGAAGGAATTCGGGTTCGATTTCCTGCGCGATCGCCTCCTGCTTCGCCGCATGGGACATGGCCAAGACGACATTTTGGGGCAAGCCAGCCAACAGCGGTTGGAGGGCGGCGGCGAACAGCCAGTGCAGCGCGGGGCGCATTTTGCCCTGGTTGACGAAGCCGACAGCGTGCTGATCGACGAGGCGCGAACGCCGCTCATCATCGGATCGATGGGCGACAAAGCCCGCGAGCAGGTCATCGCCTGCTACCAATGGGCCGCCGCAAACTGTGGCCGATTCATCGACGAAGAGCATTACACGTACGATCACGACACGAAAAAAATCGAACTTACCGCTCCCGGCCGGATACTTGCTCGTTCTTTGCCGCGTCCCGAGCATCTGCGGGATGTGGGGCTGATCGACATGTACGAGTACATCGAGCGGGCGATCCGCGTGCAACGCGACTATTTGCTCAATCGCCAATACGTGATCCGCGATGGCGAAATCGTGATCGTGGACGAATTCACGGGGCGTCTGGCGGAAGGCCGCAAGTGGCGGGAAGGCATTCATCAAGCCGTCGAGGCGAAAGAGGGCGTTGAGATCACCGTTCCCACGGGGCAGGCCGCCCGGATTACCATCCAGGATCTGTTCCTGCGGTACAAACATCTCTGTGGAATGACTGGCACGGCAGGCAACTCAGGCGCCGAGTTCCGACGGCTCTACAAGATGCAGCCGATCCCGGTTCCGACGAATCGTCCCCCCCAGCGCCGCTACTTGCCCGACGGCGTGTTTGGATCCAGTTCCGTCAAGTGGGAGGCGATCGTCGATGAAGTGACGGAAATCCATCGTTCGGGCCGCCCGATCCTTATCGGCACCCGCTCGATCGATAAGTCGATGCACTTGTCGAATCTACTCCGTGATGCCGGTGTTTCCCATCAAGTGCTGAACGCCAATGAGATCGCCAAAGAGGCTGAAATCGTGGCGATGGCCGGATTCCAAGGCAGAGTCACTGTCGCTACGAACATGGCGGGCCGCGGAACCGACATCAAGTTGGCGCCCGGCGTCGCCGAACTGGGCGGATTGCATGTGATTTGCACGGAGATGCACGACGCCGCGCGGATCGACCGCCAGCTCGCGGGCCGCTGCGGCCGCCAAGGCGATCCGGGTTCTGTCCGCCAGTTCCTCTCGCTCGACGACGACATCGTCCTCGCCGGTTTCGGTCCCAAACGCGCTGACAAATTGAAGGACATGGGCGAAAACGCGGTCGGCGAGTTTCGGCGGCTGGGAAAAATGTTCCGCCGCGCTCAGCGGCTGGTGGAACGCCGCCACTTCCGCGATCGCATGATCCTGCTGTACTACGAGCGGCAACGCAAGAAAATGCAGATCGAGATGGGACAGGACCCGTATCTGGATTCGGCCGACAACTAACGCCGGTGAAGCGTCCATCGGCGGCTGATGGGGATCCGCCCACCGCAGCAGGCTCAACAGCTTTGTCCGCGACCTTGATTTCAGGCGTTTCCCGGCAGTTTATGGCCGGTAAGCCGCTCGAACGCCTCCAGGTATTTTTCCCGAGTCTTAGCGACGACGTGATCGGGCAGGGCGGGCGGCGGGCTGTTTTTATCCCACGAGGTCGTTTCGAGCCAATCGCGGACGAACTGTTTGTCGAACGATGGTTGACTGCGGCCCGGCGAGTACAGGTCGGCGGGCCAGAAACGCGAACTGTCCGGGGTCAGCACCTCGTCGATCAGTATTAACTGGCCGTCGCATTGGCCCCATTCGAACTTGGTATCGGCGATGATGATGCCATGTTGAGCGGCGTGAGCGGCGCCTCGGCGGTAGATTTCCAGGCTGAGATCGCGAAGTTCGCAGGCCCGCGTCAAGCCGACGATCTCAGCCATCCGTTCAAACGGAATGTTGATGTCGTGCCCGGACTGTTCTTTGGTGGCCGGAGTGAAGATCGGAGCGGCCAGCTTGTCGCCCTGCCGAAGTCCGGTTGGGAGCGGCTGGCCGCAAACGGTTCCGGTCCGCTGGTACTCTTTCCAACCTGAGCCTTCCAAGTAGCCACGCACGACGCATTCGATCGGCACAACGTCCGCTTTGCGGGTCACCATAGCTCGGCCTTCCAGTTCTTCCCGGGGCGTGCCCGGCGGCAGTGGCAGGTCGGCGAGGCTGGTGGAAAGCAGGTGATGGGGCACGTCAAGAATGCCGAACCAGAAGGCGCTGAGTTGTGTGAGCACTCGGCCTTTGTCGGGGATTCCTGTGGGAAGTATCCAATCGAACGCGCTGATGCGGTCCGTGCTGATCATGAGCAAGCGGTCGCCCAGATCGTAGATGTCCCGGACTTTTCCCCGTCGAACGGGCAGCCCCTGCAACCGCGTTTCCAAAACCACTGGGGACATCTGTTCGGACTCCTTCCAAATTGAACTTGTTGGCAGAGTGGTCGGCGATCGGGGCCTAGGGCGATCCCTGGCGTCGTCCACCCCGGGACGATGGAACCGGATTGGCCAACTGACTGGACAATATACCAGTCGGCCTGCCGAGTTGTCCGGGCGCGGCCGCTTGGTTAAGCTTTCGAGTTTGCGTTTCCCTTCTTTCGCCGCCGCGACGCCGGTTCCGAGCAGCTCCATGGGCTTCATGCGTTTCCACGTTCCTCCCGATGAACGCCTACGGGACGAGGCGGTGCAACGCGCGTACTTGATGGGGATGGATTACGTTCCGTGGGCATCGCAGGCCGTCTGGGACGGCCAAGTTCTGACGGTGGAGCGGGAAGTTCGCGAGTCGGGAATGCTGGCGATTCCGTGGACGGTGCCGGGCCACGGCGAGTACGTGTTGCAGACGACCAGCTTGGTCGAGCGTCGGCAGCCATATCTGTTGCAGTTGGAATTGGCGCGAGGCACACTTCATCGGCTACGGTCCCAGCTTTCCAACTGGAAGTTGCTCGGCTATCGCCCTTCCGATGCGACGACGCACGACCTTGCCGCCGCTCATGAAGCCTTCATTGTGGCCGCGACGAGACAGTCCGACCTGCCGGTAAGTCTCGCCGCGTGCGATGCATGCCAGCGGCACTGTTTTGATGCCGCGGAAGCGGCAAGCGTGGAGTTCGCACTTACTGCCATTCAGACTCGGCGGCTGAATCAGCCCCTGCCCACGCTGCTGGGGTTGACTGTGGAAAGTTCACCGTTGGACGGCCGTGCCGCGATGTGGCTCCAGACGGCGTTCAACACGGCCCATATCGCGATGTGTTGGAGCGAGATCGAACAAATCGCGGGGACCAGGAGTTTCGCGGCGATCGAACACCAGTTGCGGTGGTGCCGAGAGCAGGGGTTGAAGATCATCGCTGGCCCGTTGTTTCGCCCCAGTCGTCGCTCCTGGCCCGCTTGGCTCGATACCCGTGGCACCGATTTCGCCGATCTGCACCGGCATGTGGTGGAACATGTGGACGCAACCGTGAGCGCCTTCCAAGGAAAAGTGCATGCGTGGCACGCGGTCTCCGGGATCGTGAACGATGGCGAAATCCGGCTTAGCGAGGAGCAACGATTGCGACTCACCGTGAGCGTCATCGAGACGATCCGCAAAGCCGATTCGCGAACGCCGGTCGTGGTGAGTTTCGATCAGCCGTGGGGGGAATACATGACGAGGCGGCATTTTGACCTGTCGCCGCTTCATTACGCCGACATGCTGGTTCGCTCGGATTTAGGCGTGTCCGGGTTGGGGTTGGAAATCAATTTTGGCTATGGAAGCCGAGCGACTTGGCCGCGTGATCCACTGGAGATTAGTCGGCTGATCGACCAATGGAGTCTGCTGGGCCTTCCGCTGCTGGTGTTCGTCACTGCGCCCAGCGACGTGATGCGGGATCCGCGCGCTGTGGAGCCTTCGGAACCCTGTCCGCGTTTGGGCCCGGAGGGCGCGTCTCCCGAGTGGCAGCGCTGGTTCGCGGACCGTCTTTCGACCCTTCTACTGTCCCGAACGGCGGTGCACAGCGTCGTCTGGAATCAAGGACGCGACGAATTGCCCCACGATTTCGCCCACGGTGGTCTATTCGACGCCACCGGAATCAAAAAGCCGGCGATCGATACGCTTGCCAACTTACGCCACCGCTTCCTTGGCTGAGGTTTTTCGCCGCCAGCATGCCGATCCGAGTTGCCTCGCGTTGTCTCGTGTTCCGTTCGAGAGGGCTTTTATGAGAATCGATTGGAACTACTGCGTTGCGCTTGTGTTCACTTTGTTATCCGCGATCGCGGTGCCGCTTAGCGCTGGCGAGTCCGTGAAGAAGCGCAACGTTCTGTTCATCGCCGTGGACGACCTAAAACCAGCGATCGCCGCCGCTGGCGACCGTTACGCCAAAACGCCAAACATCGATGCGCTCGCCCGACGCGGCACGGTGTTCACCCGCGCGTACTGCCAGCAAGCGGTGTGCAGTCCGAGTCGCTCGTCGTTGCTCACCGGCCGCCGTCCCGATAGCACGAAGGTTTACGACCTTGTGACACACTTCCGCAAAGCCCTGCCGGACGTGGTGACTTTGCCGCAGTATTTTCAGTCCCATGGCTACCACGCCCAGGGCGTCGGAAAGATTTATCACGGCGGCTACGATGACCCGCCCAGTTGGAGCGTTCCGTGGGAAGGCACAAAGGGCAAGACGTATGGTCCCGAAGGACTGAGTATCCAGGCGAAAGCCAAGGCGAACGAAAAGGCGAACGGAAAGTCAAAGTCGAAGAATCAGGACAAGGCGCGTGGTCCCGCGTTTGAAGCGCCCGAGGTGGACGACGCGACGCTGAACGATGGCTGGACGGCGGAACGGGCCATCGCAATCCTGAAGGAACGCGCGAGCGGCGACAAACCGTTCTTTTTAGCGGTCGGTTTCGTGAAGCCGCATTTACCGTTCGTCGCGCCGAAAAAGTACTGGGATCTTTACGCCCCGGATCGATTGCCTGTCGTCCCGCAATCCGCCACCGCCCCGAAGGATGCGCCCGCGTTCGCCGCAACTTCCTGGGGGGAATTGCGGGCGTACGAGGGGATCCCCAAGACGGGAGAAGTGCCCCGGGAAACGGCGGCCAAGCTCATCCACGGCTACTATTCCGCCGTTAGCTACATGGACGCTCAACTGGGCCGAGTGCTCGGTGCCCTTCGCGATCATGGACTCGACGACAACACGGTTGTGATTTTATGGGGCGATCATGGTTGGCACCTAGGTGACCACGGCATGTGGTGTAAGCATACGAACTACGAGCAGGCGACGCGCGCGGCGCTTGTGATTAGTGTGCCTGGGCAGAAGTCCGTTGGCCGCAACTGCGAGCGGCTTGTTGAGTTTGTCGATATCTATCCAACGCTCGCCGATGTTTGCGGACTACCGCAGCCGTTGGGGGTGGAAGGCTTCAGCTTCGCGCCGTTGCTCGATGAGCCGTCGCGGCCATGGAAAGCCGCCGCCTTCAGCCAATACCCGCGCGGATCGAAAGAGACCGGGCCTTTGATGGGGTATGCGGTTCGCACTGATCGCTACCGCTACGTGGAATGGCGGAAACGGGAGAGTGCCACACACGTGGTGGCCCGCGAGTTGTACGATCTTCAAGCTGATGCTGCCGAGACCGCGAACATCGCGGCCGAACCTGCGAACTCGGCGGTGGTCCAAGAACTCTCCAAGATCTTGGCTGCTGGTTGGCAAAAGAACGATCCGCCCCGCTAAGTCCACTGGTTTGGACGCCGTTACCGGCCCCGAAGCTGTCGGTTCAGTTTTGCGCTCAAATCTCATTCGAAGGCGAAAGAACATGGGCCGATGTCGATTTCCGCTGCGCGTGGCGATTGGGTTGTTCGTGGTTTCGTGGGCCACGCTTTCGGGGACGATCGGCATCGCCGCTGAGCCTTTGTTCCCTGGCGCGTCGCCGGGTTCCCGACCGAATATCGTCTTCATCATGGCGGATGATCTGGGGTTCACCGATGTGGCTTGTTTCGGGAGCAAGTACTACGAGACGCCGAATCTGGACCGGCTCGCGGCTCAAGGGATGAAGCTGTTGAATCATCACCACTGCCAAAACTGCACGCCGACCCGAGCGGCTTTGATGAGCGGGCAGTATGGGGCCCGAACGGGCGTCTACACGGTTGGCGGCATCGATCGCTTTGATTGGAGCCGGCGACCGCTGCGGCCAGTGGACAACGCGACGAACCTGCCGCTGGATCGCGACATCATCGCCAAGCAACTTCAAACGGCTGGTTACAAAACGGGCATGTTCGGCAAGTGGCACATCGGCCAGCAAGGGGATTACCTGCCCGGCAAACGCGGTTTCGATGAAGCGATCGTCAGCATGGGACAACACTTCAACTTCGCCACCAATCCGAAAACCGCGTATCCCGAGGGGCAATACTTGGCGGACTTCCTGACAGAGAAGGCAATCGACTTCATCAACCGTCACAAAGACCGTCCATTCTTTCTGTATTTGCCTCATTTTGGCGTACATTCGCCGCATGAAGCCAAGCCCGATCTTGTCGCCAAATTCAAACGTAAGGTGGCGGTGGGCGGCCACAACAGCGCGATTTACGCCGCGATGATCGCGTCGGTGGATGAAAGCGTGGGCCGCATCATGAAGACTCTGGACGATTTGAAACTGTCCGGCCATACAGTGCTGATCTTCACCAGCGACAATGGCGGCGTCGGCGGCTATCACCAACCCGGCGGCCTGGAACGCGACCCGGGAGTCAACTCCAAAGGGAAAAAAGCGAAAGGCGCCGACGCGGATGGCGGTGGAATCACGGATAACTCGCCGCTCCGCAGCGGCAAAGGGAGCCTTTACGAGGGCGGCATCCGCGAGCCTTTCATTGTGCGTTGGCCGGAAGTGACTCAGCCCGGCTCGTCATGCAATGTGCCGACCATCCATGTCGATCTGTTCCCAACTTTTCTCGAAATAGCCAATGCGCCTCGTCCGCGGCAGGTGCTCGACGGCGAGAGCCTCGTTGGCCTGTTTCGCGATCCGCGGGGAAAACTAAAACGCGACGCCATTTACCAGCACTTCCCTGGCTATCTAGGAGCGGGCGCCGGACTGTGGCGCACGACGCCGGTCAGTCTCATCCAGGTTGGCGATTGGAAGCTGATGGAGTTTCTCGAGGACGGCCGACTGGAACTGTACAACCTGAGCGACGACATCGGCGAATCGAGGAACTTAGCGAAAGAGCAACCGGCCAAAGCCAAGGAACTGCACGACCGCCTTGTCGCTTGGCGAGCTGCGGTCAATGCTCCGATGCCAACGAAAAACGAGCTTGCCGAATCGCCGCGGCCAGGTTCGACCAAGCCGGCGTCGAAAAAGAAGAAACAGGGTGATTGAGACGGTCCATAACTGCTGATGTCCGCAGCGTGACTTTGGACGGCCGCGAACTATGCTTGGCCGTATTGTCCTTCGATTTGGTTTCTTGACCGTCGTTCTCCCTACCTCCGCGAGCCGTCTATGCCTGCGAATCCGATTGTGTTGGCTACGCTGTTGTCCCTGTTTTCCGCCGACGCCAATTCCACCACGGCCCAAGAACTCGCCAAGCCAGCGGTTGCGAAGCCGGCCGCCGACAAGCCGGCCGCCGACAAGCCGGCGGCTGTGAAATCTGTTCCGCGAGCGGTGGTCGAGCCGGCGGAGGCGGACGGCGACTTCGCCTATCAGGGCGAGTACGCTGGCCAGTTCCGCGTGGGCCGCGGTGGATACTTGGCTTGCGGCTTACAGGTCGTGGCGCTCGGTGGCGGCAAGTTTGAAGGAGCCGTGTTCCGCGGTGGCCTACCTGGCGACGGTTGGGATGGCTCGACCCGAATCAAGCTGGCCGGTGCGCTATTGGCCGGGGAATCGCGATTGACGCTGCTGGGCGAAGGCATTCAAGCGCGGGTCGAACCGTCGTTCGCCGAGCTGGACGGGTTGGATGGCTGGAACGACTTATCGTTGGAGAAGGCCGAACGCGGTAGCCCGACGCTGGGACTCGCTCCGCCCGCCGACGCGGTTCGCTTGTTTGATGGCACGGATACTGGCGAGCTGTCGAACTTGAAGATCTCGGCCAACGGGTTGATGGAGGTTGGGGCGATCACAAAGCGCAAGTTCAACGATTTCCGGTTGCATATCGAGTTCCGCACGCCGTACATGCCGGCGGCTCGCGGCCAAGGCCGGGGCAACAGCGGCGTCTACATTCAACAGCGGTACGAAGTGCAGATCCTCGATTCGTTTGGGCTGGCCGGCGAGTTCAACGAATGCGGCAGCTTGTACCGCCAAACGCCGCCCGACCTGAACATGTGCCTCCCGCCGTTGGCTTGGCAGACCTATGACATTGTGTTCACCGCTGCGCGGTTCGATTCGGAAACCAAAGCCAAAACGTCGCCCGCCCGCATCACGGTGTACCATAATGGGATCGCGGTCCATGATGATCGTGCGATCGCTTCGAAGACGGGAGCCGGCCAAGCCGAAGGGCCCACGCCGAATCCCATCCTATTCCAAAACCACAGCGATCCAGTGCGTTTCCGCAATGTCTGGTTTGTCGAACGCGCCGCCGGTGAGCCGACTCCGACGATCGCCGAGCTGATAGCCGCCTCGCAACCGCCTATGGTCGAGTTCGCGGGGGAAGGCTGTGGCGACTGCCGCCGCTGTGTGCGGCTCGGCTGGCGTTGGCGGCGTTCATGCCGCTAACTCGTTGACGTGCGGGTCTAGTCGGCGGACGATAATCACCAACGCGGAGCGGCAATCGCTGCAAGGAAACTCGACGTGTCGCAGCGCGAACCTGTCAAGATCGGCGTCGTGGGACTCGGTCGGTTTGGCCGTCTGCATTCGCTGACGATTGCCAAACTGACCGAGTGTCGTTTGGCGGGACTCGTGGCGCGTCGACCTGAAACCCTCGCGCGAACGCAAGCCGAATTGCCGGGAGTTCCCGGCTGGACCGATCTCGACACCGCGCTGCGCGAATCGGAGGCCGAGGCTTGGGTTGTGGCTTGTTCGACCTCCGACCATGTTCGGGTCGCACAGCAAATCTTGCGAACAGGGCGAGCCGTGTTGCTCGAAAAACCGATCGCCGACACGTATGAGGAGGCGCGGAGCCTTGGTCCATGGGTGCGGTCGGATTCCAGTAATTTGATGCTCGGACACATCGTGCTTTTCAACAGCGAGTTCCAGGAACTGCGAGTTGAAGCCGCGCGGCGTGGGCCGCTCTCGTTGATCGACTGCGTTCGACATCGTCCCGCGACGATCGTCCGCCAGTTTCCCGGCGAAAACCCACTCGTCGCCGCTATGGTCCACGACCTTTACATGGCGCAGGCGCTGACGGGCTCCGTGGAACCCGTGGGATTCAGCGCCCAGTATCATCGAAACGCCGATGGCTCGATCGACGCGGCTCTCGCGCAGCTCGTTTGGCCGCACGGCACCGTGGCCTCGTTTAAGGCGTCGTATTTGACGCCCAGCGGCATGCCACCGCGCGGATTCGACCGCATGGAAGTTTTCGGCGACGGTTG
>JBJTOW010000811.1:0-9545 GCA_046074805.1 Planctomycetota bacterium
CTGGCCAACCGACGGATCCCGTCACCAAGAATCCGAACACGAACAGCGACAGCGATGCCGGCGACCAGCCGGCTTCCGAACACTGGGCGTTTCAACCAGTGCGGCGAGCACCCACGCAGGCGCTCGCCAACCGCTGGGGCATGAATGGCATCGATGCGTACGTGGGACGAACGCTCCACGACCGCCGCATCGCGTCGAACCCGCCTGCATCCCGCCATGACCTGATCCGGCGAATCTATTTCGATATGCTCGGATTGCCTCCGTCGCCGGACGACGTCGAGCGTTTCGTGGCGGACGATTCGCCTACCGCCGTCGCGACCTTAATCGAGCGAGTTCTGGCCAGCCCGCACTACGGCGAGCGTTGGGCGCGGCATTGGCTGGACCTCGTGCGGTTCGCCGACACCAACGGATTCGAAACGAACCGCGAACGGCCGAACGCTTGGCCGTTCCGCGACTATGTTGTCCGCTCGCTGAACGACGACAAACCGTACGACCAATTCGTCCGCGAACAACTCGCCGGCGACTCGCTCGGCGCCCCTGTCGCGACAGGCTATCTCGTGGCCGGACCGTACGACATTGTGAAAAGCCCCGACATCAATCTGACGCAGATGCAGCGTCAGAATGAGCTCGACGACATGATCGGTACCACAGGCACCGCGTTCCTGGGCCTCACGATCGGCTGTGCGCGGTGCCACAACCACAAGTTCGATCCGATCCGGCAGTCCGAATACTACGCGTTGCAAGCGATCTTCGCGGGCGTCCGCCACGGCGACCGCGCCCTCCCAGCGCCGCCTGAGCGGAAATTGGAGGTCGAGCGTTCGCAGAACCGGGCCGAGGAGTTGCGGACCGCGTTGCGGCCGTTCGTGAAGCCGAGTGGCAAACGACCTCCCGTTAACCCACGGGAGAACGAGGAACGTTTTGAACCGATCGATGCCCGCTGGGTGCGGTTCACGATCATGGCCGCGAACAGCGCGCAGCCATGCCTCGACGAGTGGCAGATTTTTAGCGGCGATCGCAATGTCGCGTTGGCGAGCGCCGGGGCAAAAGCGACTTGCTCCAGCAGTTTGCCCGGCTACCCGATCCACAAGTTGGAACACGTCCATGATGGCCGTTTCGGTAACAACCATAGTTGGATTTCCAATGAGGTCGGCGCAGGCTGGGTGCAAATCGAACTGCCAGCCGTAACTCGCATCGACCGCATGCTGTGGGGACGCGATCGCGACGGCCAGTTTATCGATCGGGTCGCGACACGATACCGGATCGAAGTTGCGGTCGAGGACAACCAATGGCAACAAATCGCGTCGTCGGATGATCGCCAACCTCTTGGCCAGAACGCGGCGCCGATCGAATACAGCTTTGACGGCGTGCCCGCCGAGAAGGCCGATCCGGCCAAGCGTTGGCTCGACGAATTGCGGACGCTCGAAGCGCGGCTCGCGTCCCAGCCCGCCGCCGAAACAGCGTACGCTGGCGTGTTCCAACAACCGGCGACGACGTTCCGGTTGTTCCGCGGCGAACCGAACCAACCGCGGGAAGCGGTCGCGCCGAACACGGTCGCTGTGCTCGGCAGGCTCGACATCGGCGAGTCGACGCCGGAGTCCGAGCGTCGTCTGGCGCTCGCGAACTGGGTGGGCTCGCGAGAGAATCCGTTGACCGCGCGGGTCGCCGTGAACCGCGTCTGGCAGTTCCACTTCGGTCAAGGTTTGGTCGCGACTCCCAGCGACTTTGGAGCGGCGGGCGCGCGGCCTTCGCATCCCGAGTTATTGGACTGGCTGGCGGCCGAGCTGATGGACAGCGGTTGGTCCCTCAAACACCTCCATCGGTTGATTCTCCATTCGGCGACGTACCAGCAAAGCGGCCGTCCGCGGGAGGATGCTTTGGCGGCCGACGGCGGCACCGAGACTTGGTGGCGATTTCCGCCACGACGGCTGGAAGCCGAGGCGATTCGCGATTCGATCTTAGCGGTGACCGGGGCCTTAGATCGGCGGATGTACGGCCCGGGTTTCAGCGGATTCGAAGTGGAACTCGAAAATGTCCGCCACTACTTCCCGAAGAAACAGTATGGGCCGGCCGACTGGCGCCGAATGGTCTATATGAACAAGGTCCGGCTGGAAAAGGAGTCGGTGTTCGGCGTGTTCGATTGTCCGGACGCCGCGACCTCGGTGCCCCGCCGCGGCCGCTCGACGACGCCGCTGCAAGCGCTCAATCTGCTCAACAGCCCCTTTGTGTTGCAGCAGTGTGAATTGCTTGTGGAACGACTCAAGCGGGAGTGTGGCGACGATCCGCCGCGGATGGTCGCCCGCGCTTATGCCCTCTGTTTCGGCCGCGCTCCCGACCCGGAAGAAACGGCGGAAGCGCTAGCGTTTGTCAGCGAGGCGGGATGGGACGCGTTCAGCCGCGCGTTGCTCAATAGCAACGAGTTCGTGTTCATTCCTTGAACGGTGCGATGCGGAAGATGAAGACTTTACCGAACGCGATCGCGGGTGGGCATTTGCTGCGGCGCCGCGAGTTTCTCGGGCAAACCGCGACCGGCTTGAGCGGCATCGCCTTGACGGCGATCCTGGGGGAGCAGGGACTGTTGCGCGGGGATGAAACCGGCAAGACCAAAGAAACTGGCAAGGCCAGCCAAACCGGCGCAATGAACGAAAACGGCACGGTCAGCGGCAAGCAGCCGCTACGGCCGGCGATCAACGCCGCTCGTCCGTTCGCCGCTCGTCCGTCCCATTTTCTGGCCGCCGCGAAACGGGTTTTGGTCGTGTTTTGTTCCGGGGCGTGCAGCCATGTCGATACGTTCGACTACAAGCCGCAATTGGAAGCCCGCCACGGCCAGCCGCTCCCCGGCGCTGAGAAGCTCGTGACGTTCCAGGGTGAGCAGGGCAATGTGACGCGCAGCCCGTGGAAGTTTCGGCCCCAGGGCGAATGCGGCAAGATGATCTCGGACTTGGTGCCAAAGCTTGGCGCGTTGGCCGACGACATCTGTTTTTTGCATTCGCTGAAGGGAAAAACGAACACGCATGGCCCAGGCGAGAACTACATGTCGACCGGATTCACGCTCGACGGCTTCCCGAGCGCCGGGGCCTGGGTGTCGTATGCGCTCGGCACGGAGAACGAAAACCTGCCCGCCTACGTGGCGATCCCCGATCCGCGCGGAACGCCACAGAATTCAGTGAACAACTGGGGGCCCGGCTTTCTGCCAGCGGCGTTCCAGGGGACAGACTTCAACGCGTCGCTGCCAATCCGCAATCTGGACCGCCCCGGCGCGATTGCGGCCGCACGCGACGTTGGCACCCGGGACTTTTTACGAAGATTGAACGACCGGCACTTGGAGCGATTCCCAGGCGACAGCGAACTCGCCGCCCGGATTTCCAGCTACGAACTAGCGGCTCGGATGCAGTTGAGCATTCCCGCCGTCCGCGATTTATCGACCGAAACGGCGGCTACGCTCGCCCTGTACGGCGCTGACGACATGGGCAATCCCCTGAAGGCGGCCTACGCTCGCAACTGCCTGCTAGCGCGGCGGCTGCTCGAACAAGGCGTGCGGTTCATCCAGTTGTTCAACGGCGCGTATCAAACGGGTGGCGAAGGGGTGAGCAACTGGGACGGTCACAAAGCGATCGAGAAACAATACAGCGTGCATGGGCCCTTTTTCGACCAGCCAACCGCCGCTTTGCTGCGCGATCTAAAGCAGCGGGGTTTATTGAAAGACACATTGGTCGTGTGGTGTACCGAGTTCGGCCGAATGCCGACGTTTCAAAAGGGCGCGAGCGGACGCGACCACAATCCGGAGGGCTTTACCGCGTGGTTCGCGGGAGCTGGCGTGAAAGCCCCGTTCAGCTACGGCAGCACGGATGAATTCGGGTACAAGGCCGTGGAAAATATCGTGACCGTACAGGATTTTTACGCCACGATCCTCCATCTGCTGGGGCTCGACCACGAACGCTTGACGTTCTATTACAACGGTCTCGAACGCCGGCTAACCGATGTCTCGGGCAAGGTGGTTCGCCCCGTGTTGGCCTGATGGCGGCGGCGCCGGGATCGGCGAGTTTGTAGCCAGTCTAAAAGGCCTGGAAAGAATCGCTTGAAAGTGTGCAGTGCGTGCGCGAGCGGTGTGACCAGCACCATACGCCGATTGCGTTGAATGCCCCGGATCGCCTTCGCGGCGACTTTCTCGGGAGTCGCACAAAGCCACGCGGGCGGTGGCTTGAACGCCGTTTCGCTCGCCCCAACCATGCCGCGATCGAACAGCCGCGTGGTGACGAAACCGGGACACAGCACCGTAACGCCCAACCCGGCTCGCGTGAACTCGGCCCGCAGCGATTCGCTAAAGCCGACCATCGCGAATTTCGACACATGGTAGGCGCACGCTTTGCGGTGCGCCACCAGTCCCAGAATGCTCGACACGTTGAGCACATGGGCCTCGGGCTGTTCCAGCAACCGCGGCAACAATCGCCGGGTGAGCAACACGGGAGCGTGGAGGTTCACGGCCATCAATTGATTCCAGGCTTCGTCCTCCATGGCGGCCGTCGCGCCATAGTAAGCGACGCCCGCATTGTTGACGAGCAGATCGATCGGCGTGTCGGCGTCGAGCAATTCGGCCGCGACCGCCTCGATTTCCTCTTCGACGGTCAGGTCCACGACCCGCGACTCGACGAAGACATCGAGTTTCCGGCATTCGGCCGCGACGGTTTCCAGAGCGTCGGCGTTGCGATCGATTAGCCACAGGTGAGTTCCTTCGTGGGCCAATCGCCGCGCTATCGCCTGGCCGATCCCCGAACCCGCGCCCGTCACGACCGCCCATTTTCCGCGTAGTTGCTTCATCCCGTGCGCTCCACTCTTCCCCCGCGACGCTTGAAAGGGCAACGCCCGAAAAAGACTCAGGCCGACGGTTCTTCGCTATCCCCCTACACTTAAAGCGGTTTTCAAGCAAGAGGAAACGACGCTCGGTCGACACATAGGTGGACGGAGCGGGAGGTGAGAAGGCGGTTTGCGAGCCGTCCATAGGACGAACTTTCCAGTCCGTCGCAACACAAACCTCACCGACAACGATCCGTCTTTCCGTAAGACGGACTTTCCAGTCCGTCGCTTCCGCTGCTTCGACGGACTGGGAAGTCCGTCGTACAACTACTTTGAAACCTGTGCAAATTCGATCAACTGCGTGTTACGTCGCGGCCCGGTCGCGGAGAAAAGACATACGGCTTGCTTCGCTCGCTTCTGCGGCGGTGGATGTGGAAGTTAGTCCGCATGGGGTGCCGAGTTCGAGGAGGATTCGCGATGTTGGCGATTTTCGGGCGGGAAACGGTACCGTTTTGCGATCGAGTGAGCCGTCGGAACGTGCTGCGGCTGGGTGCCTTAAGTGTCGGCGGCCTGACGATCGCGGGATTGCTGCGGGCCGAAGACTCACGGGCCGAAGACTCACGGGCAGCCGGGGCCTTTGCTCGAGCGCAAACCGCACATGCCAGTTCGAAGCGGGCCGACTCGAGCGGTCCACAGCGTGTTCGTGGGCGGGCCAAGTCCATCATCAACATCATTTTGAGCGGCGGCCTGTCCCACTTGGACAGCTTCGACATGAAGCCGGACGCGCCGAATGAGATTCGCGGCACATTCGATCCGATCAGCACAAACTTGACGGGCGTGCAGGTTTGCGAATATTTGCCACGGGTCGCTCGCCATTTCGAAAAACTGGCGGTCATCCGGTCGATGCACGGTTTTTTCAACGAACACAAGGACAACCAAGCGGACTCGGGGTGGACATCAAGTTCCCTTAGCCAGATTGGTGGTCGGCCGGGAATCGGCGCGGTTGTTTCCAAGGTGCTCGGTCCGGCGGCCCCTTGTCCCATCCCGTCCGTCTCGATGGGCACGAAGTTTCTCTATAACTCGGCGTTGACGACACCCGGATTCCTCGGTCCTCGGTATCGCGACTTCGAACCGTACGGGATTGTCAGCCAGTTCGCGACCGCCGAAGCCGACAAGCATTCCGACATGCAAAAGAACCTGCGGCTCAACCTCTCTGAAGCCCGGTTCCAGGACCGCCGCGGACTGCTCAGCCAGTTCGACGCCCTGCGGCGCGGCATGGCCAACTCGGCCGCGGTCGAAGCGGCCGACCAATACACCCAAAGGGCGTTCGATGTGATCCTCAGCGGTGCCCTAGCCAGCGTGCTCGATGTCAACGCCGAGTCGGCTAAGACCCGCGAACTGTATGGCATCACCGGCGACCGCGACGAAAAGCAAAACTTTCTGTTGGCTCGACGGCTGATCGAGGCCGGTGTGCGGGTCGTGAGTTTCCAGTTCAGCGGCTGGGATACCCACTATGACAATTTCGGCGAACTGAAGCGGAAACTGCCGCAACTGGATGTCGCCCTCAGCGGGCTGCTTGCGGACATGCACGACCGCGGTTTGCTCGAAGAAACCATGGTGATGGTGTCGACCGAATTCGGCCGCACACCGCGGATCGCCGAGGAAGGAACGGGACGGGGACCGGGGCGCAGCCATTGGCCGTCGGCCGGCTGCTATCTGCTCGCCGGCGGCGGCTTGCGAACCGGTCAAGTCATCGGCTCAACGAATCGCCTGGGCGAACGTCCGGAAGATCGCCCCGTTCATCTCCAAGAGGTGTTCGCCACCATCTACCGACAACTGGGCATCGATGTCGGGTCGGTGCAGTTGCACGACACGTTCGGCCGCCCCTACTATTTGTTGGAACACAAGCAGGCGATTCGGGAGTTGGTTTAGAGGAGTGGCGAGTTGCGAGGTGAGAGTTGCGAGTTGAGAGTTTTCAGTTTTCAGTTTTCAGCACTCTGCGTTCAGGGTTCAGGGTTCAGCACTCCACTTCGGTTTCACCAGGGTGAAGCGTGGATGCGTCGGTCGCCTTGGATTCAACCATCAAAGAGCCGGTCGAATTTGACATTTTTTATCGGGCAGGAGTTTTGCCATGGACCGTCGTGACTTGTTGAAAACGCTTCCGGCGGGCGCGGTCGCCCCGTACTTGGCGCCGTTGGTCGCGCGCGCTGAGTCGGAAACGCAAGGCAAAAAGCCGATGCGCTTCGTGTTCCTGCTGGAAGGCAACGGGTTGTGGCCCGAGCACGTCATGCCCAAGGGCTTCGCGCGTCAGGAGATGAAGAATCCCCGCGGCGGCGACCATCACTTCGAAAAGACGAACGGGGCCGATGAACTGGTCGACAAGGCGCTCGGCGGACCGACCGGCCAGTTGCCCGAAGCCCTGGCGCCACTGGAGAAGCACCTGAAGCGGCTCACGCTCTTGACCGGCCTGTCCGGCCGCGTTGCGGGCGGCGGCCACGGTTGCGGCTACGGCGCGCTGGGCGCGTTTCCCGCCGTGGCCGGCCCTAAAGATATCACGATCGACTGCGCACTGGCGAAGACCACGCCCGCGATCCGTCAGTTGGTCGGCCTCGGGTTCTTGCACAATCCGGTGAACGCGCCGCCGATGTTTCAAGGGTACTCGGCGTACGGTCCCAACCAGAAGGTGTCATACATTCAAGATCCGGTGCTGGCCCATAAGGTGCTGTTCGGCAAAGTGCTCGGCGGCGACCCAAAGGCCGAAGTCGGCTCGCAATCGATGGTCTTGGACGCGATCGCCGAGGACATTCGCGAACTGCGTCCCCAGTTGCCCGGCGAGGAGGGGCGGAAGTTGGAACGTGTCGCCGACGCCTTCTCGTCGATCCGCCAACGCCAGGCGCGGCTCAGCGAAATCGACCCGTCGCGGATCCCGGCCATGCGGCAAGAGTTCCACGGTTCGACATCCGAAACGATCCGCATGGAAGCGCACGTCGAACTGGCCGCGACCGCGCTGCTCACGGGACTCACCAACACCATCACGCTATGCTCGGGCGTCGGCTATCCGACATGGAAGAGCCTCGGTTTGACCATCGATACGCACGAGATCGGCCACCGCGCCAACGATCCGGCCGCTCAGGCGATGCGCGTCAAGATCCGCCAGTTCAACGCCAACTTGATCGCCAAGCTGGTGGAAACGCTCGAAGCCGTGCCCGAAGGCGACGGCTCGATGATGGACAACACGCTGATTGTCTACCTGAGCGAATCCGCCGAGACGCACCACTGCGTTTGCATGGAATGGCCGATGGTGCTGGTCGGAAACCTCGGCGGTCGCCTCAAGACGGGCGGCCGATTTGTCAACGTGCCAAAGTACGGGGCCAAGGGCCATGCCACCGTCGCCCAGTTCTATACGGCGCTGTTGCACGCGGCCGGCGCGCCGGTGAACCACTTCGGCATGAAGGATCGCTTTCTCCAGGAAGTCGGTCTGGATCAACGCGAACCGTGGGGGCTGTTCATCGCCTGATCATTTGTAACCGTTCACCGGGCGGAGGCTTTTTATTGCAACCAGGCGCAATGTTGGGAGTTGCACAGTACTGGCGGTGATTCATGGCCGAAGGCCATACTCACTGCGCCCTGCCATTCGTGGTGAATATGGCCTTCAGCCAAACGATTCGTGACGGTACGAATTCCTGGGGCGTTGCCCCAGGCTTCGGTGAAAATGGCCTTCGGCCATAAAATCAATGCGGAACTGTGCAACTTCAAAACCTGCGCTTCGGGTTGTGATTGGCGGCCCTCGCTTGCGCTTCGGGTTATGATGTTTCACGACCGATCTGTGTATGGTTACGTTTGGCGACTCAACACAGATTTCAACCAACGAACCGTATCGACAAACCGCATTCTCAGATTTGCGAATCGACCAACACAAAAGGGGCGGCGTGATGGCGCGGCAGCGGCTCGGAATTTCTAGGGGCGTCGCCACGGTGCCGCTCATTACCTTGCTGGTCGCGTTACTGGGCGGCGCCGAGGGACGCTGCGAATACCGTCATGCCTTGGTGATCGGCCAGTCGGCATACAAAACCGGGCCGCTACCCGGACCGCTGGCCGGGCCGCTGGCCGCCCCGGCTCGCGACGCGGCGGCGGTGGCCGAAGCGCTCTCGAAACACGGCTTCACCGTGACCCGCGTCGAGAACTTGGCCACGACGAAGGAACTGGACGACACGTTGCGGGCCTTCGCGCGGTCAGTCACGACCGGCGGCACCGCGCTGGTCTACTTTTCCGGGAACGCCAGCTGGGCGACCGTTCCCCAAGGCATGAACCCGCCTCGACAGGAACTCGCCCTGACCACTCTGGACGGCAACAAGCATTTGCTCTCGGCCGTCCTGCGCCCGCTGGTCGTTCCCAGTTACGGACCTTACGGCCATGGCTGGCAAGGACCGCAGTCCGGCAGCCGCATCAATGTGCTGCTGGTCGACGCGATCCTGCCGGAACCACCCCAGCCGCCGCCGTCTCCTTCGGCCAACTCCCCGGCTTCTCCAGCAAAACCGGACGAAACCACCGCCGCGGGCAAGGCGAAGATCGAATCCGCTCCGCTGCCCGAGTCGCTTGTCATCTTGCGTCCCGACGTTCCGGCGCCACAAGCCGCATCGGCAAAGCCAGCCGCCGCTGCAACTCCGGCTGCTTCAACTCCAAACGCTTCAACGCCGGCTGCTGCAACACCGGCTGCTGCAACATCGGCTGCTGCAACTCCATCTGCTGCAACG
>JBJTOW010000812.1:0-3034 GCA_046074805.1 Planctomycetota bacterium
TTTCGTGAGAAGTAGCCTCAGGGTGGGGTACAAATGATACCAAAGAAATCAAGGACAAAAAGCGAATCTGGTACTCCGGAAACCGCAAGCAACTCTCCAGAAGAGCTGTTGAGGGCTTACCAGCCACTTGTGAGAGGCATCGCTGAACGACTTCGTGGGGCGCTGCCGAGTTGGGTGGAACTCGGTGACCTAATCCAGTCGGGGCAGATCGGCCTACTGCAAGCGATCCAACGTTATAGTCAGGACCGGAACGTGGCGTTCTCTACGTACGGTACATGTCAACGACTTTGAGACAGCCGGCATGAGAGTTTAGTGAGCATCTTCATCCGACGAAGGCCGGGACGGAACATTGATCCCGACTTTGGAGGGAGGAGTAGACGCGGTTGGAGGTCGGCGGACGAAGCGATCGGGGTGATGCAAGAAGGCGGCATCGAGAACGGCTTGGCGCTGAGCCAGAACGGCCGGCGCGGAGCCGAAGTGGACCATGTGGGGCGTCAGCATGGCGATGCCGGAATGGCGGTGCTGTTCGTTGTACCAAGGGAAGAAAACCTGGCAATGGGCTTTGGCGTCGATGTGGCAGCCAAAGCGGTCCGGGAAGTCCGGACGATATTTGAGGGTTCGAAACTGGCTCTCGGAGAAGGGATTGTCGTCGGAGACGTAGGGCCGGCTGAAGGACTTGGTGACGCCGAGGTCAGCATAGAGCAGGGCCAGCGGCTTGGCGCGCATCACTTTGCCGCGATCGGAATGGATGGTGAGTTGATCGCGCGGGATCTCGTGCTTCCGGATCGTTTCCTCCAAGAGCCGCTTGGCGTGAGTGAGATCGGCGTGCTCCGCCACCATCCAGCCGACGACGTAGCGGCTGAAAATGTCGAGCACGACATAGAGATAGAAGCAGGACCATTTCACCGGGCCCCGCAGCTGCGTGATGTCCCAGCTCCAGACTTGATTGGGGCCGGTAGCCAGTAACTCGGGCTTCTGATAAGCAGGATGAATGAGGTGCCGGCGGCGTTCGCGCGAAGCATCCTGTGCGGCCAGTAGCCGGTACATGGTTCGCGGCGAACAGAGATATTGCCCTTCATCGAGCAACTGAGCGTGAATGGCGGCGGGCGCGCATTCCCGAAACCGCTCACTGTAGAGGGTCGCCAGAACCCGTTCTCGCTCAGTTTCATCCAACGCCCGCGCCGGACGAGGCCGCGGAGAAGAGACCGGCCGAGGACCGGGTGCGGCTGGCCGATGAAGAGGTCGGCGCCGGTAGAAAGTGGCGTGAGGAACCGCCAGCGAGCGGCACGCGGCACGGAGACCGACGCGCGGGGCCAAGGCGGCGACCGCGTCCATCAAGAGTTCTCCACGGGAGTCGTTTCGGGGAGTTCCCGGCCCAACAGCAACGCCACTTTTTTTTGAACATCGATGATGAGCCGGGCCTTGTCGAGTTCGTTGGCCAAGCGGGCGTTCTCGCGCCGCAAGCGTTGGAGTTCCTCCTGGGCGGGATCGTGTTGGACTTTGGGGCCGCGGCGTTTGGGCGCCAGCGCGCTCGCCACCGCGGCTTCGCGCTCGCGACGCCAGGTCGCCAGATGCGAGGAGTAGAGGCCTTCGCGCCGCAACAGAGCGCCGATGGCCCCGGGGGCGTTCTTGGCCGCATCGGCCTCGGCGAGGATGCGGACTTTGTACTCCGCGGTGAAATGCCGGCGTTTGGCGTCGGCGGGCACTTCGGGGTCAGGGACGGACGAGCGGCCTGGGGCGGCGTTTTTGCCTGCCGCTCCACTTCGGTCGGCCTCGCTCCGCTCGGCCTCCCTGCGTTCCGCGCCAGGCAAAAAGCCCTCGCCCCCAAGGATTCCGTTCTTGTTCGATCGAGGAGAATTCACGCTGAGATCCATTCTCGCCCTGCTCAGTAATTAGGGCCAGCGGGATTGTCTCAGTCATGTTGGCACAGAGGGGTACGCAAAGTTCCGAATACTGGGTGCGATGATCGATGGGTTGCGGCAACTGGATTGGGCTTCGCGTGAAATCCGGGCAGAGGTCCGGCACCGAGCGACTGTAAGGTTGCAACTGGAAATCGCAAACGAGCGGCCGGCTACGGAAGCCGAACTTGCGGAGGCACTTGGCATGACGCTGGAACAATTCAGAATGCGCCAACGCGACTCTCCGCCGACAATGGTTTCGCTTAGCGGCGGGCCCAAAGGAGATCCGGAGCCCGAGTGGAATATAGCCGATGAGCAACCGAATCCACTCGACGCGGCAATGGACGGAGAGGTGCGGGATCGCGTATCGACCGCACTCGGGTATCTGTCGCAGCGCGAACGCTTCGTTGTCCACGCATATTATTGGGAGTCGCGGACTTTGGCCCAAATAGCCCTCGCCATGGGCGTGAACGAAGTCCGGGTTTTCCAACTTCGCAAGCGCGCCATGGGCCGACTGAAGGAGTACTTCCAGCGCAGGGGACTCTGGTTAATGGCAGGAGACCGCCGACCGACCGATCAGGGATGTCGTGGAAAGGGATATCCCAAATGATCCGTGTTGGAGAGGGCCGCAACAGCGGCACTACAGTGAGGGGATGGAGCGGCACCTGGATGGCCGGGAGCCCTAGCGCGCAAGGCCCTTTCAGCGGTAGCCGACTCCTGTCCGCGGCGCCTGGCGTCCTGCCGAAGCGCCTGACGCTCAACCGGCAACCTGTCACCCTCGTTGGGAAGGGTTGGCAGTGGGTTTGCGGGTTCTTGAATTGTATTCGGCCCCAAGGACACTCCAACTTCGGCCAACGGCAATCACACACCGGGTGCCGTGAAAAATCGCCACAAAATCATCCTTCGAATCTTTGCCAACCTTAAGGCAATCGACAGCACACCGAAATCCGTCGGCTTCAGGTTCCCTCCGGGGGGCGAGGCAGGACAGCATAGGCAACTGGAGGGATCCGGCGGCGCCCCCACTCAGGACCCACTCTTTAGAAGCAAGCGCCCTCCGCACTTCGCCGAACGGCAACCGAAACTCCACTCCGGCAGCCGTCATCTTGTCTAATAAAACCCTGGTCGCCGGAGCTGTT
>JBJTOW010000813.1:0-3016 GCA_046074805.1 Planctomycetota bacterium
GACCCAGTGGATCTTCCTGCTGCTGTTCGACACGTGGTTCGACGAACAGCAGCAAAAGGGCCGGCCGATCGCCGAGTTGCCGATTCCGCCGGTGGTGGCCGCCGCCGGCCCGACCGCCGTGCGTCGCTACCAGGACGAAAGACGGCTCGCCTACCAAGGCGAGGCGCTCGTCAACTGGTGCCCGGCACTCGGCACGGTTCTGGCCAACGAAGAGGTGATCGACGGCAAGAGCGAACGCGGCGGGCACCCGGTTGAGCGGCGTCCACTGCGGCAATGGATGCTGCGGATCACCGCTTACGCCGAGCGATTACAGCAGGATTTGGAACTGGTGGAATGGCCCGACAGCACGAAAAAACTCCAGGCCGACTGGATCGGCCGGAGCACCGGGGCCGAAGTCGACTTTCCTCTTGGGACGGCCGCCGACTTCCCGGCGTGGCGAACGGCTCGCAGTGCGAGCGGTTTTCCCGCTAAACCGGCCGCCGATAGCTTACGGATCTACACGACTCGGCCAGACACGCTGTTCGGCGCAACCTACATGGTGATCGCGCCGGAACATCCGAGCGTCGCGAGGCTGACCACCGCCGAACAGCGGTCGGCTGTCGAAGCGTACTGCCAGAAGGCGGCCGCCAAAAGCGACCGGGAGCGTCAAGAGGACACGCGGGTCAAGACGGGCGTCTTCACCGGTTCGTACGCGATCAATCCGGTGACGGGCCAGCCGATTCCCGTTTGGATCGCCGATTACGTGCTAGCCAACTACGGCACCGGCGCGATCATGGCGGTTCCGGCCCATGATTCGCGGGACTACGAATTCGCCCGCCAGTTTCAGTTGTCGATCATTGCGGTCGTTGATCCCGGCGAGTCCGCGGGCGAAACGCGGTCGGCGGTGCTCGCCGGTCGAGAATGCTTCACGGGCTTGGGAGCCGCGATCAACTCGGGGCCCTACAACGGTCTGGGCACGGACGAGATCAAGCAGCGAGTGACCGCCGACTTGGCCGCTGGCGGGCTGGCCCGCGCCGCCGTCAATTTCAAGTTGCGCGATTGGCTGTTTAGCCGGCAACGTTTTTGGGGTGAACCGTTCCCGCTACTGCACGAGCTTGACGCGGACGGCCAACTGACCGGCTTTGTTCGCGCGGTGCCAGCGGACCAGTTGCCGGTCGCCTTGCCACACCTGGACGACTACAAGCCGCATGGCCGGCCGGAACCGTTGCTGACAAAGGCGGGGGAAGCGTGGCTGCGTCCGCTGGTCGACGGCACGCGTTACGAACGCGAGGCGAACACCATGCCGCAATGGGCCGGTTCATGCTGGTACTACTTGCGGTTTATCGACCCGCGGAACGGAACCGCGTTCGTCGATCGCGAAAAGGAACGCCTCTGGATGCCGGTGGACCTTTATGTCGGCGGCGCGGAACACGCCGTTCTCCACCTGCTTTACTCACGTTTTTGGCACAAAGTCCTGTTCGATCGCGGCTATGTAAGCACTCCCGAACCGTTCCGGCGGCTCGTTCATCAAGGCATGATCCTGGGCGAGATCGAATTCACGGGTTATCGAGTCGCCGGCGGCGAGTCGCTGTCTTCCAGCGATGTGGAAGAGTCGCCGCAAGGGGGCTTTCGCCGTAGGGGTGGCGGGGCGGCCGTCGAGTCTTACAAGGTGCAGGCCGATCAAGTGGAAAAGTCGGGCGACGTGTTTGTTCTGAAGGATCAGCCCGCGATCCGCGTCGACAGCCGTGCGCACAAGATGTCGAAGGCTCGTGGCAATGTCGTGAATCCCGACGCCATCGTCAAGGAATATGGGGCCGACGCGCTTCGGTTGTATGAAATGTTCATGGGGCCGCTGGAAGCCGTGAAGCCGTGGAGCATGTCCGGTGTCAGCGGCGTCCGTAATTTCCTCGACCGCGTATGGCGGATGATGATCGACGACCGATCCGAGCAAGCCGTGTTGCACGCGTCCGTGCAAGACGTCGAGCCGACCCGCGAGCAGAACCAAGTGCTCCATCGCACTATTTTCGCAGTGACGCGCGGCACCGACCGGTTGGAATTCAACACGTCGATCGCGCGGATGATGGAGTTCGTGAACTTCTTCACCAAGGAGTCGGTGCGGCCGAAAAGCGTCATGGAGCGGTTCACGCTGCTGCTCGCGCCGTACGCTCCGCACATCGCCGAGGAATTGTGGGAGGCGCTGGGGCACGTCGGCACACTCGCCTACGCCCCGTGGCCCAATTGCGATGAAGCGTACCTGAAAGACGACACGGTCGAGATCCCCGTGCAGATCCTGGGCAAGCTGCGTGGCAAAATCGTGGTGGCGGCCGACGCGACCGCGGAAACGCTCGAAGCGGCCGCCCGCGCCGAACCGCGGATCGCCGAACAGCTCGCCGGCAAACAGATCGTCAAGACGGTCGTCGTCCCCGGGCGGATGGTCAACTTCGTCATTCGTTGACCGTTCCTTCCCGAAACTTTGACAACAAGGCGTACTCCGCGGCTATGCAAAACGTTATCTCTTTGGTGCTGGGCGGCGGCCGAGGCACTCGGCTGTATCCGCTGACCAAGTTCCGTTCGAAACCCGCCGTGCCGATCGCCGCGAAGTATCGGCTGATCGACATACCGCTCTCCAACTGTTTGCATAGCGGTTTCAACCGTATTTATGTGTTGACGCAGTTTCTATCCGTAAGTTTGCATCGCCACATCCGGCAAACGTACCGCTTTGATGTTTTTAGCGGCGGGTTTGTGGAAATTCTGGCCGCCCAGCAAACGATGGAGGAAGGGGCCGCCGACTGGTATCAGGGAACGGCCGACGCGGTGCGCAAGCAGATCCGCTATATCCAGCAGTCGGGCGTCGAATACGTGCTGATCCTCAGCGGCGACCAGCTGTACCGGATGAACTACGAGGAATTGCTCCGCACCCATCGCGAGTCCGGGGCCGACGCCACGATCGCCGCCATGCCGGTCTCCCGCTCGGCGGCGCGGGCGCTGGGAGTGATGCGAGTCGACGAATCTGGCCGCGTCGTCGGTTTTCTGGAGA
>JBJTOW010000814.1:0-7392 GCA_046074805.1 Planctomycetota bacterium
CGCCGCACCCGACCCGGCTGTCGGGCATCTTTTTCGGAGCGCAGCGGTCATACAGCACCAAATCAAAATCGCCCGCCGCAGCTCGCCGCTCATATTCTGGGTCTTCCAAAAACTTCGGCTCGACCAGCGTAACCGTCGCCAATTGTTTCGCCGCTGTGGTTTCCAACGCCGCTTGCAAGGCCGAGTTGCCCGACGTAACGCACAACACGGCGGCCGGCTTACGCGGATTGATCGCCGCGAACGCTTGGTTGTCAATCTCAAGCGCGTCTGGAGTGGAGATAACGAGCCGCAACACACCAGGTTCGGGATCGCGGAGTTCAAACCGCACGCCACCGCCACCACCGGTTGGCAATTGCACCTTCTGGGCATCCAGGAGTTGCTCACCGCGATACAGACTCGCTTCCACCTCCGTCGCCTTCGCGCCTCGGTTTTCCAATCGCGCGAATGCCTGGACTTGGTCCAACTTTTCGGTGTTGCGTTCCGTCGTAAAAGCCACAATCCCGACGTTGTCCGCCGAGTCGCCGATCCTGACATACCGTGGTTCGAGGTTTCCCAACGCGAACTCGGGCACCTGCTGGAAACCGCCGTCGGACACGAGATACAGAGTCGCGGGCAACGCCCCGGCGACTTGCGCGTCGACCGGATTTCCAGCCTCGCTGGTCTGGCCCGGATTGGCCAATCCAGAAGCCGCCCGCAACGCCTCCACCAGGTCGCTTGGCCGCGCCGTGCCCTGGATACGCTGAACGCGTTCACGCAGCAAACGGCGATTGTCGGTGAACGATTGTTCGATCCGCGCTTCATTGGAAAAGCTGATGATCATCGCCACGTCGCCGCGCGACATCTGATCGATCAACTCGACCACCCGCCGCTTCGCCAGTTCCAGCCGTGTGCCGCCTGGCTCTTTCGCCCCCATGCTGGCCGACGTGTCGATGAGGAAAATGAAGCGGTCTCCGACGAGCGTCGTGCCGCGGCACCCGGGCCGCAACACGGCCAACATGATCAGCGCGACGAGCAACAATTGGAGGAAAAGCAGCACATTGCGGCGGATCCGCTGCCAGATCGAATTGACATGCAGGTCTTCGATCGCCCGCCGCCACAAGTAAGTGCTAGGCACCTCCACCGGCCGCCGCTTCAACTTGAGAAAGTACAACAGCACTATGAGCGGCGGCACGGCGGCAAGGACGGCCCACTGCCACAACTGCAGCGAGTTGTTGAACAGGCCGCTCATCGCACCAGCCCCCGCTTGCGCAAATAGGTCGCCACTAGATCCTCGACCGGCGTTTGGCTGCTCGCCATCACGTAACTGACGCCGCGCCGCGAACAGAATTCCCGCGCGCCGTTCACGAACGCGGCCAAGGTCTTCTCGTACCGATCGAGCAACGGGCGGCTGATGGTCAGCTCGGTCATGTCCCGGTCTTCGCAATCGACCAGCTTCAGATCGCCCTGCAAATCCGGCCGCAACTCCGCCGGCGACAAAACGTGAATCACGTAGATATCGAGCCGCTGCGCGATCAGCCATCGCAAAGCCGACTCGTAGCCGTTCTTGTCCATCAAGTCGCTGATCAACACGACGATGCCTTTTCCCGCATTGCGAAGGCAGAAATCGCGAATTCCTTCCGCCAGCGGCACGTTCAGCTCGGGACGAATTCCCTCAAGGTACTCGAGCATCCACCATAGGCTCTTCCGGCCACGGAGCACGGGCGCTGGTTGCGAGCGCGCCCCGCCCAACGCCTCGATCTTGACGCGATCCGATCGGCACAGCCCAATGAATCCCAACGCGGCCGCCAGTTGCTTGGCGAACGCCAGCTTCGACGGCTCGCCAAAATCCATGGAGGCGCTCGCGTCGATCAGCGTGAAGAAATGGAGGTCTTCCTCTTCAAGGAACAGTTTGAGGAACAGCCGGTCCAGCCGCGCGTAGAGGTTCCAGTCGATGAACCGGAGGTCGTCGCCGGGCACGTAATTGCGGAAATCCGAAAACTCGACCGACTGTCCTTTCCGTTGGCTTTTACGTTCGCCCTTCATCCGTCCCCGAAAAATCTTGCGGGAAACCAGCTCGAGCCGCTCCAGCTGCGCCATCAGCTGCGGACTTAGCAAAGCCGACAAGGCGGACGGTTCGGACACAGGGCCTTCTCCTTCCCGGCCAGCGGTGGCTGCCGGGCATATACGCGGCGGTCGCTCGCCGACAGATCGCGGCGGCTATCGCGCCAACGTCGCGACGACGGGCGCCGAATCGGACTTTTCGGGGAGCAATTCCAGAATCTCCAGCAACACGCGGTCGGTGTCGATCGACTCGGCCTGCGCCTCGAAATTCAAAATCACCCGATGGCGCATTGCCGGCAAATACACGCGGCGCACATCCTCGAAGCTGACGTTGTAACGTCCTTCGAGCAGCGCGCCGACTTTGGCGGCCAGCGCCAGCGTCTGGGCTCCACGGGGACTGCTACCCCAACGCAGGTACTTGTTCGTCGGCGGCAAAGCGAATTCGCCGCCGGGATGGGTGGCCAGCGTCAGCCGCACCAGATAATCCTGCACGTGCGACGCGAGCACCACTTGGCGGATAAGCTGCTGCCACTTGCGGATCTCGCCGCCGTCCATCACCGATTGCGGCTCGATCTTCACGCCCCGCGTGGTTCGATCGACAATCGTCGACAGCTCTTCGCGCGTCGAGTAGCCGACAACAAGCTTGAAGAAGAAGCGGTCGAGCTGGGCTTCGGGCAGCGGGTAGGTGCCTTCCTGCTCGATCGGGTTTTGCGTGGCCATGACGAAGAACGGCTTGGTCAACTCGTAACGCACGCCCGCGACCGTAACCGTCCCCTCCTGCATGGTTTCCAGCAAAGCGGACTGGGTTTTCGGCGTGGCCCGGTTGATTTCGTCCGCCAAACAGAGCTGGGTGAAGATCGGACCTTTCTGGAATTCGAACTGCCGGCGTCCGTCCGGCGTCTCCATGACCATGTTCGTTCCAAGAATGTCCGACGGCATCAAGTCCGGCGTGAATTGGATGCGGCTGAAATCCAGGTTGAGGGCCTGGGCAAGGCTGCGGATCAGCAGGGTTTTACCAAGCCCCGGCACCCCTTCCAGCAGACAATGGCCGCCCACGAACAGGCACGTCAGCACCCCGTGGACAATTTCGTCATGGCCGACGATCACTTTGCCTATCTCGTCGCGCACAGCTTTGTATCGCCGCCGAAACTCTTCAGCCTGCTGTTGCAACTCAGTGGCGCTCGTTGCGCCGGCGACTGCGCCGGCAGTTACGCCCGCTGTCATACCTGCGGGACCAGACGCTCCCGCCGTTCCAGCCGCGTTGGCCGAACCGCCTTGACTCGCCGAACTCATGGTGTTCCCTCATCAGACTTCGTTGGGGTATCGCGACGCGCCTGCTGCTTCGCCTTCAGCAAACGCGACGTGTACGATTCAGACTCGGCGCCCGCCGGCGAAAGGCCGCTGCTTGCGGTTGACGTCGACGCCGACCGGCCAGTCGCCGGTTGCTCGATATCCGCGAGCGGCAACGGCGCGGCGGGAGATTGCATTTCCTCGGGAGTTGGCTCGAACCGTGTCGCCGCCCGACGCTCTTCCAACTGACCGGCGATCGCCGACTTGCGGCTGCGGAGCCGTTCCAGACGGGAATCGTCCGTCGGCGTCTCCTCGCCACCGCGGAATCGTCGCCGGATGGCCGCCACGGTCGGCGCGAGCCACTCGAAGGAGACCTGCACCCGGCGGACGAACACGTCGGCCAAAAACAGCACCGCTCCGACCAGCAAGACCCATGGCCACACATTTTGGCTACTCACCGCTTTCGCCAAATCGTGCCGAAACGTATCGGTCCGCAATAAGTCGGCGAAATCCGTACCGGCGGCTAGACGACCCTCGATGACTTTCCCTTCTCCGCCGTCCTTGGGGCGCAAACGCACCAGCGACATCAGCAGCGCCTCGTTGGTTTCCCGGTCGCGGTACTCGGGCGAGTACGGCACATTCACGCCCGCCAGCAGCGGCGCGAAGCCTGTCCCCGGATTGAGCGTGAGGAAGTACGAACCGGCGGAAGAGGCCGGGAACTCGGTCACATAGCGCCCTGGCCCCACCTGTTCGATTTTCACATCGATCGGGTTCAGCTTCGGGTCCAACGCGGCACCGGAAATGTTCAGGAAATTCAAAAATTCGTTGTTGTTGTCCAGCGCCGTGACCGTCGCCCGGACCCGCCCCTCGCGTTGGTCCAACGCCACCGTGAATTTGCCGGTGTCGCCGAGTGGGCGCATCGACCAACGAACCATCTGGCTGAAAAACTTGTCGTAGTGCTCCCAGTTTTGCCAAGCACTGGCCCATTTGTGGCCGGCGTCGGTCGTGAAAGCCACCGTCCGCCCCAATCCATACGTCCAGCTGGCGAGAACCGTCGAATTGACAGGGTCGTCCGGATCGGGTGAACGCATCACCAATTCCACCAGCGGACTGTCCTTCAGATTCGTCATGACGAAACCATTGATCGGCGGCAAGGGTCCTTCCACGCCTTGGAGCATTTCGTGGCGCGTCTGCACAAAGGGCGGAACGCTATCGAGATTCTTGATCAGCGGCCGGGCCGCCTTGCGGGCCTCTCGAATGAAAATCGCCGGCAATGCCCGCGGGTCGCGAACATCGTAAAACTTGCCGCCCGTCTCCATAGCGACCGATTCCAAAAGACGTCGATTCGGCGCGTCATGGGTGCCGATGCCGACTGTGGAAACCGTCACGCCGGCCTTCTTATAAGCCGCCTTCAGCGAGGGACTTGGCGGAGCCGGATCGCCATCGCTGATGATGATCATGTGCTTGGCCGAAGCCTTGACTTTGTTGAATCCCGACAGGCCGAGCCGCATCGCCGGATCAAAATCGGGCATGTCGCCGGGAACCATCCGATCAATCGCCGCAAGCATCCGCGGCTTATTGGGACCCACGCGAATCAGACCGCCCTGCCCTTGTCCCCACAGCCAATTGTCGCCGGCGTTGCCGCCGAAGCCGCCAAACCCAATCGCGCCGGCGTAATCCATCGGTCCAAGCACTTCCAGCGATTTTCGCGCGATCACTTTTTGCAATCCGTTGCCCTCAGGCAACTCGCAAGCGTGAAAGATAATCGCCAAGGCGCCCACCGCTTGGATCTTCGAGTTCTTAATTTGGCAGTCGACTGGCAACGCCTTCTCGACCTCGGTGTTCGCCCAACCTCCCACGCCGAAACTGCTTTCCCCGCCGAGCATCACCAATCCACAGCCAAGCTGTTCCGTGTTCCGGACGAGCATCTTGATCTGCTCGTCGCTAAAGCTGTGGATCGAGTCCCCCGAAACACCGCTGACTCGCGGCACGTTCGCGAGCACGACAGTGTCGTACGCTTGCAGTTCGGCCAGGTTCGAAAACAGATCGTTGTTGGCCTGCACATCGACTTCGACGTTCATCGCCCGCAACCGCTGAACCAACGTCTCGAACTGCCCTGGCTTCTCAAAATCCTCGATCAGCAACACCCGCCCTTTGCCACGGATGTGCGTGAACGCCGTGGCTTCGTTGTTTTGCACGACGCCGTCGTCAGCCGCCTCGTTCGCGACGAACACAGCGCGATAGGTGTAGACCGCTGGGTCGTCCAGTTTCTGCTGGAACGAGAACACGTTTTTCCCCGGCTTGAGCAAGACATCCTGCTCGCTGATCGCTTCCTCAGCGCGTCCCGATCGCCGAAACACTCGCAGTTTGCCCGCGACCCCGACGGACGCGCCATCAGCCGCGTTTTCGGACGACGCGGTGGCGAAATTGTTCACCACCACGCGGGCCTCGAACGGCTGGCTTTGGCGGATGTCGGGCGGCAACGCGACTTTTTCGACCGCGACTTCGGATCGCGAGGCCAGTTTCACGGGAACGATGTCGATGCCCACGCCTTGGTTTTCGGTCAGTTCGCGCGCTTCAGCCCGCGCATCGCCCAGGTTTTCATTCCCGTCCGTGACGATCACAATCCGCTTCGAGACGTTTTCGGGAAACGAAGCGTTCGCCAGCTTGAGCGCGGCCGCCAGATTGGTCGCGTCCCGGGGCACCTGGAATAGCGATTCGAACTGAGCCGCTGGCCGCACGTCATCGTCGAACGGCGGCACCTCGATCGAAGCGTCGCGGCCGAACACCACAACGCCTGCCATGTCGTCGTGCTCGCGTTTACGGTGCGTTCGCACCTCCCTCGCGACATAATCGCGCATCGCCCGCCGCTGTTCCTCAGGGATACTGAGCGACTGGTCCAAGACGAAGACCACCGCCAGTCGCTCGCTGATCCATTGCAGCTGGATTTCCGCCAAGGCGAGCACAAAAATCGCCAGCACGGCGGTCCGCAGTCCTAACGCGGCGATCCGCCTGAACTGCCCGAGGCCAGCCAAGCTGCGAAAACTAAACCACCACAGCAGCGGCAGCAACAACAGCCCGAGCAACCATAGGGGCTTGTCGAAGGAGAATTGCCAACCGAACATGACGCACGCGTCTCCTGGCGGAGGGTCGACCGGAACGGTTCGCGATTTCCCAAAGGCATTCCCGAAAAGTTCCTCGACAGTGTATCCGAGCGGACTCGCTTGTGAGAAGGGAATTCCGGGAAAACCCAGCTGCCACCGGGAATTCTTCCGCTTCGCCGTCACTCGCCAAACATTGCTTCACGTTTCCCAATCCGGAGTCAGACCCCATGTCGCGCGCCTCCCACTCGCTTGACCGTTCTCCCGAAACCGTCTCCCGACGCGGATTCCTGGCCGACGCGGCCGCCGCCACCATCGCACCGAGCCTGATCGCCCCGACCGTGCTCAGCACGGCGGCCGCCACGCTCGCCACCCTGGCTGACACTCGCGGGATTACCGCCCGAGCTTACGCCGCTCCGGCCGCGGGCGACTGGATCGAACTGTTCGACGGCAAAACGCTGCAAGGATGGCACAAAAACCCGCAGCGGATCGGCCACGGCACCGGTGGTGTCTGGCGGGTCGAAGATGGCACCATCACTGGCGAACAAGACCCACCCGGATCCGGCAACGGCGGCATTCTGCTCACCGACCGCAAGTTCGGCGACTTCGAACTGGAAATCGCCATCATGCCAGATTGGGGCGTCTGCTCAGGACTGTTCCTCCGTGGCAACGACCGAGGCCAGTGCATTCAGATGATGGTCGACTACCACGATGCCGGCAACGTCGGCCACTTGTACGGCGAAGGTACCGGCGGCTGGAACACCCGGCCCTACGACATCAACGGAGTGTACGACGCCGCCAAGAAACTGACAGGGCTGGTCGCCGTCAACTCGAAGACCCCAGACTCGGTCGGACTCTTCTCCAGTTGTTCCGCCGACGCTTGGCTTAAGGCGTGGAAGATCAACGATTGGAATCTCGTGAAGGTCCGCGTCGTTGGCGCCTTCCCGAAGATCACGACGGT
>JBJTOW010000815.1:0-3262 GCA_046074805.1 Planctomycetota bacterium
TTGGTTTCACGGGCGATCACCGCCTTGCGGATCAAGGCTGCCACGACATGCGCACGGTCTACTTCGTAATGGTCTCCGGGACCGTAGAGATTCGAGGGGATGACGGTCGCGACATCGATTCCCGTTGCATCTCCCATCGCCTTCGCAGTGAGCGACGTGACGAGTTTAGCGGTCGCGTAATGCCCCGTGTCACCGACGGGGAAACCCACCGACAACGACTCCTCACGAAGTGGCAGCGGCGCATTCGGGGAGTAAGCGCAAGGTGTGCCGGCAATCACCAATCGCCGGACCTTTGCGTGTCGCGAAGCCTCAATGATGTTCAGTCCCATCGCCAGGTTGTTGTGGAAAACTTCCGGGCCCTTGGCCTTCAAGTATCCCACCCCACCTACGTCCGCCGCCAAATGCACCACAATCTCCGCGCCCGCGACGAGCCGCCGCGCGACATCGGCATCACGCAAATCTCCATCGGTGGAACCGAGTAGCCTCTGCGAGACTCCCATCTCCGCAAAAGCCTCCGCCACATGGCGCCCCAAAAAGCCACGCCCTCCGGTGACTACGACCATACGACCTTGCCCTTAGCCGCGACGAAAGAAATTCCACCCCAAACGTGGGCAGGATAATACCCGTGGCCCATTATCGATCAAAGATCAGTTTTTTAGCGCTGGGCGCGCTTTGGGCCCACCGCGCGTCGCCGCCCCAAGCAGCCACCCAGCGATTTTCCTATTCCAGGAACCATCCGGACTCGGTATAGGATCGCTGGTTGGTTCTTTCATGGAGGAACTCGGAAAATGGGCATTCTGCATCGATTGGTCGTCGCTACCGCATGCCCGGGGACTCATCATCGGCTGGCGATGGACGCTCTTCTGCTGCTTCGCTGCCCGGACGCCGACGGTTGGCGCGATCTTTTCTTGAACTACTACGAACCGTACCTGCGTGGCGCCAAAGAACCGGACACCAAGTTCCGCGATTTCCAAAACCACGTGCTGCATGTGCGTGAGAACGGCTGGGGTGGCGCGATCCGCACCTCGCAACTCTGGTACGAACGACTGGTGATGGCGTTGCGGCGGCAGTACTGGAGCGAAGCGGTCCATACGGCGGGAATCCTCGGGCACTACCTTTCCGATCCAATGATGCCGCTTCACACGGCGCAGAGCGAAGAAGAGGGCCGCGTCCATCGAGCGATTGAGTGGAGCGTGGCGAATAGCTACGACGAACTGCGAAATATCCTGGTGACCGATCAAGGCGGTTTTCCGTCGTTGCCGCTGCACGATGGTCCAGACTGGCTCGCGCGGCTGGTGCGTCAGGGCGCCGAACTCGCCAATTCCCACTACGAAACGCTCCTCGACCATTACAACCTGGAACGGGGAGTCGCCGACCCGCCGCTGGGACTCGACAAAGAATGCAAGGACCGCCTGGCCCAGATGATCGGCTTCTCGGCCGCCGCCATCGCCCGTGTGCTGGAACGGGCGTTCATCGAGGCCGGGACTTGTCCGCCCATGTGCGAACTGGTCGTGGAGACGGTGCTCGCCACCGTGAAAGCCCCGATGCGCTGGGTCGCGCGGCGCTACGATGAGGAAAACGAACAAGATCTGCTCGAAGAAATCCTCGACGAAGTGCGGCGGACGGGCAAAGCCGTTGAAAGCCTTCCCGATGACGAAAAGTTGGTTCGCAAGCTGCACGCCCAGCAAGTGTTGCGAATAACCATGCGCGAACTCGACTCGCTCCCCGCAAAACCGACCGGCGCCAGGCACGGCCAAGGCGCGCCGGAACGCGATCGCGAAACAGGGTGGCTCGCCCGCGCTCTGCAATGGGAGATTCCTGTCATTGGTTGGCTGTTCGCCGACGACCGGCCCGCGATGGCCCCAGTCGGTATGAACGCGCTCGCCTCGCGCGTGGGAACTCCACGGCTTTCAGCGAGCGGTAGCCGGTCGGCCGGCACCGGCCGCTTTGCGACCATCCGGCGGCCGGCGATGTCGGCCGGCGGAAGCGGCAGCGTCGAGTCCCCTTCCGGACGACGATCAACAGCAGGACGCTATGGCGGCTCGCGAGCCGCTCGAAACAGCCGCTTTGGTCGAGGCTCACAGAGCCGAACGGCGACAGGCGACTCTTCTGGTGATACTTCGAGCACCTTGCGGGACGATTTTCGGGACGATCCGCGCGGCGATTCCCGGGACAATCTGCAATCCAATTCGCGATCCGATTCGCGATCCGATTTACGGGACGATCCCCGCAGCGACCATGCGCGCGAACCATCAACCGGCTCCCTGAGCGATTCCTGGGAAGACTCGTCGAGCCAACCGTCGAACACAAGACGCAGCAAGACGAGCGACTCGGCCACGGCGGAGACGGAGACCGGCGCCACGGGACAGCACAACCAGGGCCGCTTCGCGATCCGAACTCGCATGTCCCAGGCGATTCGCGGGGTCGCGAACCGCGTCTGGCAAGGGGCGGCGACAACAGCCAACAAAGTGAAGGCGGCGGTGCCAAAGCTGCGACGCCGCCAGCCAACATCGAGTAACACGGCTGAAGCCGTGGGCCCGCAAAACGATCGGGACGACAACACGCGATCCGACACCCAGCGAGCCAGTCCCGTGGCTTCGGGGGGATCCGTGGTCCGCGCTAATCAGCCAAAAGCGCCAGCACCAGCACCGCCATCTGCGTCAGCATCGGGGCCGACGAAGAGCGACGCAAGGGCGTCCGAGTTGCGTTTCCATTTAGAGCCGGACAGCGAGATTGTCGATGCGCCATCGATCGGCCAGAAACTGGCGAGGCGACTCGAGGCCCTGAACGTCAAAACAGTCGGCGAACTCTTACGAGCGGATCCGGCGAAGCTGGCGGCACGGATGGGCGGGAAACAGTTTTCGGCCGAGATGGTTGAACGTTGGCAGCAGCAAGCCGAGCTGATGTGCCGGGTTCCCGAGCTGCGCGGACACGACGCCCAAATCTTGGTGGCGAGCGGTGTAACCGACCCGAAGGATCTGGCGAGCGTCGACCCGGCGTCTTTGTTCGAAATGATCGAGCCGTTCCTCGCGACACGCGAGGCGGAAGAGATCCTGCGGGGCGGTTCACGGCCCGACTTGGATGAAGTCGCCGACTGGATCGATTGGGCGCAACATGCCCGCCCCCTGCCTGCGTGACGGCCTGCGTGACTATGCGGCCGATTCAACGTCTGCGCCCGTAACGCTCGACGAGACATCATGGAGCGACCGGGACGCATACCAGTTCGCCGCCGTCACCACCCCGGACATTGGTGCGGACAACC
>JBJTOW010000816.1:0-3332 GCA_046074805.1 Planctomycetota bacterium
CCAGATTAGAGTGGATAACCCGGCGATCGCCATTCCCGTCGAGTTCCGTGGCGAGCAGGGGGCGGATTTCCTTTCAGGAGGCGCCGCCGCCGATCGCATCTTCGGCGATTTGGACACCGACACGACGGGCGGCAAAGACACGATTTTTGGCCAAGGCGGCAACGATACATTGTGTGGTTTCGCGGCCGACGACCTGATCCACGGAAACTTGGGCGACGATCGCATTGACGGTGGCAATGGGAACGACGTGCTCTACGGCAACGAGGGACAAGACATCATTCGTGGTGGGGCAGGGAATGACGTGCTCTACGGCGTCAGCGGCAACGACGTGTTGCTCGGAGAGGCCGGCAACGACAAACTTTATGCAGGCACGAATCGGTCGTTGCTGATCGGCGGCGCCGGTTCCGATTATCTGTATGGTCAAAACGGCGACATCCTTGTCGGCGGCACTGTCGCGAACTCGGGTAGCGACTCCAACTTGCTCGACGCGGTTAACATTTGGGTGACAAGCTTGACCCCAGGACCAATCAGCCAGACGAATCGCGATCAAATTAAATCAAAGCTCGGAACCGTCACCGATACGGAACGCGACTATTTGACGGGCAGCGCGACCGCGTCTGTGCTCGACTGGTTCTTCTCGAACTCCACAGATGTCTTTACTCGCCGAGCGTCCACCGATTTGAACAATTAGTCCGAAATCCCTAAGAAGGCCATCGCTTCGTCAATTCTTTACTTTCGGGCTATGGCGGACTTTCCCGTCGGTCGCTTTTTTCGATGGCGCGTCGCAAGTATTGTGCAAAGGGCTTTCAGTCGGTTTACCGCGCTGAAGGAAGCGAGACAGCCAAAGCCCGGAGCAGAGCGACACGGCCCAGCCGTGGAGCGGCACCCTGGTTAGACGCACAGACGGGAAAACTTCGCTCTGATTGGGCAAAATAAGACTTGCTGGGTGAGGGCGTGGGGGCTCTTCTTGCTTTTCCCGATCCCGCGACGGACTGGGAAGTCCGTCGTACGAGGGCGTTCGCGACGGACTGGGAAGTCCGTTGTACAAGGGGAAATGTGCAACTTTGGAACTTACACTTCGGGTTGTGATGTCCGGTGTCCAACCCGTGTACGCTTACGATAACACTTCGCCGAAGTTAGGCGGCGGGAATGTTATTCAGGTGTTCGAGCGCCAACATGAGGGCGTGAGTGCCTTTGCGGGCTAACCCTTGTGCACGAACCGCTTCGTACAGTTGCTTGGCCAACGCCAGGCCGGGTAGGCACAAATTCATCCGCTCGGCTTCCGCCAACGCGATGCCCATGTCCTTGATGAAGTGCTCGACGAAGAACCCTGGCTCGAAGTTCCGAGCGATGATCCGCGGTCCGAGGTTCGATAGCGACCAGCTACCAGCCGCGCCGGGCGTTACCGACTGCAGTACTGTTTCGAGATTCAACCCGGCTTTCTTTGCGTAAAGCAAAGCTTCGCAAACGCTGATCATGCCAGCGGCAATCAAGGTTTGATTCACCATCTTGGTATGCTGGCCGGCACCCGGACCGCCTTGATGCACGATCGTCTTGCCCATCGCCTCGAAGCACGGCCGCAAGGCGGCCACAACAGCGTCGTCGCCGCCGATCATGATTGACAACCGCGCTTCACGGGCGCCGATGTCCCCGCCGGAAACCGGCGCATCAACGCTGTGAACACCGCGGGCAGCCGCGGCGGCATGCACTTCGACGGCCAGCGACGGCTCACTGGTCGTCATGTCCACGAGGATGGTTCCGGCTTTCGCCCCCGCAAGCGCGCCATCGACACCCAGTAGCACTTCGCGGACATCGCGCGGAAAGCCGACGATGCTGAACACCACATCGCTCCGCTCCGCTAACTGCCTGGGAGTGTCGGCCCAGGCCGCGCCTTGGGCCAGCAACCCTTGGGCCTTATCCCGTGACCGGTTGTAGACCATCGCTTGGAACCCGTGCTTAATCAGGTGCCCGCACATGCTCGAACCCATCACGCCTGTGCCGATCCAGCCGATCCGCGTCTTTCCCGGTGCGATTTCCATTCCCGCCATCGCTAGTTACACCCTCGAGTTTGCCGACGCATGCGGTGCGCCCAGGCGCCAGCCGCACTCGCCGAGTTGATTCGATTCACCGTTTTCGCAGCCGCAAAACATATCGCAGCCGCCGACGACATCGCAGCCGCAAGCCATATCGCAGCCGCCGCCTTCATGGCCGCTGTTGTCGACATCGTCGAACTTGCCGCTGTCGCCATTATCGCGGCGGCAGTATAGGCGAAACGCCGCATCGGCGGCAGGATGGAAGACTTCCAGCCCGCGGGTCGACAAAAACTGTCTCGGACAGCCTGTCAGTCGCCTTGTCGACGCGAGAGGTATCCCACGCTCGACTCGAAATAGCGTTGACGCCGGGCGCGAACCGATTGGTCCATTCCGCCTGCCTGCGAAGCGCTAGCGTCGGCCACTCGTTGGCGTTCCGCCTGCTGTCGCCGCAAGTCCTCTAAGTTCGCCGCGCACAGAGCACAGCCAACCGTTCGCAGATGGAACTCGACGTAATGAGCCTCGTCGGCCGACAGCGTGCCCAACAGGTAGCTACCGAGTTGCCCGCGCGCGAGGCAACTCAATCGATGGCGCCGCCAAATTGACGCGATGGTATGCGCGCCCTGGCTTTGACGCTCCAGGATTTCGGCGATCCGTTGCCGCAAGTCGGGATTAACCCGCACCTCGGACTCGACCGCCGCCATCTCGTCGGCCGGCAGTTCCTCGTCGATGTATGTCTCCAGCTCGGCTGAAGTGAACTCGCGATTCATGACAAGGTTCCCAAGTCGCCGTCGGCCGTGCGGTAATTGCCGATACGTTTCCGCAATCCCTCGATCGCGTCGAACTTGAAATTGGCGACCTGCTGTTCGCTGATCCCCATGGTCTCCGCGACCCGTTTGTTTGGCCAACCGCGCACGAACAGCAATTCCACGCATTCCAGCTTTCGCCAATCGCCGCGTTCCCGCCACCGCACGATAAGTTCGCCGAGGGCGGCGACTATCGCGGCCTCCTCAATGCGTTGCTGTTCACTGTGGCGGGCGATACTGCTCGCGCCCCGCTGCGTGCTCGCCACAATATCCCAGTCGCCTCCCGAACTGGTTGTAAGCGAAGTGGAAAAACGCTGGCGGCGACCGGCCTGCCGCATATAGTCCATGCGTTTATGAGCGGCGATACGAAACAAATAGTTCTCGATTGGCTTGTCGTCCGCGAAATGCGGCAGGGCATGGTGAAAGCCAACCAATGTTTCCTGGACGATATCCTCGCACGCCGAGCGATCGCGGACTCGGGCGTCCACATAGGCAT
>JBJTOW010000817.1:0-3302 GCA_046074805.1 Planctomycetota bacterium
GGCCAAAGAGGCGATCGCCGCCTTTCACGCGTCGGCCGGACAGACGCCAACTGGCTACTCGACGCCGCGCGAAGCCTTCGCCGTTTTATTCGACAACGCGGCAAACGCCTGCCACGAACTGCTCGTGTCGCTCGCGCGTCATGAGGTCCTCTGGCAGCGGCACGTGCCGGGCGTTCAGCCGACGATGACGATCGACGAGCAGATCGAATGCGAGCAAGCGGTGCTCGCCAGCGAGGAATTCCGGGCGGCGTTGGAGCGGCACTACGGGGTGCATGACACAAGTCTCGTGATGGTCGACATCTGGAGCGCGGGATACTACGGTTCCGAGGAAGAAGCTTCGCGTCGGCTCGCGCGGCCACTCTGCTTCCTGCGCACCGACCCGACGGAAAACGGCTATGTTCGGCCGATCGAGGATCTCCGTCCCGTGGTCGACCTCAACGAGATGCGGGTGATCCGGGTGGAAGAGTACGGCCATTGGCCGTTGCCGACCGGCTCGGCCAACTACGCCGCCGACCGGGTCCATGACCAACGGACGGACGTCAAGCCGATCGAGATCGCGCAGCCCGACGGACCAAGTTTTGAAGTAAACGGCCACGAGGTTCGGTGGCAAAAGTGGCGGTTCGTGATCGGCTTCAACGCCCGCGAAGGCTTAACGCTTCACGATCTGCGATACCAAGACGGAGACCGGGACCGCCCGATTCTCCATCGGGCGTCGCTCACAGAAATGGTCGTTCCGTACGGTGATCCGGGACCGACGCAGCGGCGCAAAAACGCCTTCGACGTTGGCGAATACGGTATGGGAATGTGCGCGAACAGTCTCCGTTTAGGCTGCGATTGCCTGGGTTTGATTCGCTACTTTGATGCGCATCTATGCACCAGCCGCGGCGAACCGCTCACGATCGACAACGCCATTTGCATGCACGAGGAGGACTTCGGAGTCCTGTGGAAACACACCGACCGCCGTCTGCCCAACGCACCGGAAGTCCGCCGCTCGCGCCGTCTGGTGATTTCCTCGTTCTCGACGGTGGAAAATTATGAATACGGGTTTTTCTGGTATTTGTATCCCGACGGCAATATCCAGCTGGAAGTGAAGCTGACTGGCATTCTATCTTTGGGCACATTCCGCGACGGCGAAAAGCCGAAGCATGGAACGCTTGTCGCGCCCCGGGTCTACGCTCCGAACCACCAGCATTTCTTCAACGTGCGGCTCGATTTCGACCTCGACGGGACCGCGAACACGGCCTATCAAGTCGACGCGGTCGCCGATCCACCCGGCGAGGACAATCCATTTGAAAACGCTTTTTTTGCGCGAAGTACCCGGCTGGAAACCGAACAGCAAGCCCGCGCGAATTTGAACTTGGAGACGGGCCGGACGTGGCGGATCGTGAACGAACAATCGCGGAACGCCGTCGGCGAACCGGTCGGTTATAAATTTTTCCCCGGCGACAACGCGTTCCCGCTGGCTTCGAAAAACGCGTGGTGGCGCAAGCGGGCCGGATTTGTCGAGAACCATGTTTGGGTCACGCCGTTCGTCCCCGATGAAAGGTACGCGGCCGGCGATTATCCCAATCAGAGCCAGGGTGGCGACGGCCTGATCCGCTGGACAGCCGCCGACCGTCCGATCGCCAACACCGACTTGGTGCTGTGGTACACGATGGGCCACACGCACATCCCGCGGGCCGAGGACTACCCGGTCATGCCGACGGCCTACATCGGCTTTTTGCTCAAGCCGAGCGGCTTCTTCACCGCCAACCCGGCCAATGACATGCCCCCATCGCCTCCCAAAGCGAGCGGATCGTGCTGCCAAACCGCAAAGTGAGATGGCACGGACGGAAACGTGCAACTCGAAACTGTCGGTTTAGACGAATGACTTCACATCGCCTCATAGGCGAAATCCGCCCTCTACCGCAATTCGCCCTTTTTCCAAAAGGGTGTCGGCCGCTTTCAGCGAGTTTCCCTGGCCCTATCGATTATTCAGGGAATCTCGCGCCCGATTCCGGTCGTTTCTTCGGCTACATCACCAGGGCAGTCGATGTCGTGCATTCGTGTTCGGAGAAACCGCGTGGATTCCAAGTCGCAATTGTTGTGGGTGAACCACGGGCAATTCGTCATTGCTGCGATCGCCTTAGTCGCGATTGTAGCGGTCATTCAATTCTTTAAGACACGCCGGACGGAATCGACCGGTTTCTGGACGCTGGATGACGGAGCCCTGGAATCATTGGCCCACCATGTCAAGCAGCATTTACAAGTAACGGAATGTATTCCACGGCCTGGACTTATCGATCATTTTTCAAAATTGCCGCTGCTAACTCAAGTCCTGACGACCACAATCACCCCAATCGCGACCGCCATCACATTGATTGTGACGGTGAGTGTCGTCTCGTGCAATGCTGGAAATGCAATGATCGCAAGACAAAGAGAGTCTTTGTCATTAACGGAAAGTCTCAAATCAACATATCCGGCACGGAATCAGTGATCACGTGTTCGAATCCCAATTCGGTTCTCAATTTCAAGATGGATGGCGCCCTGCAGGCATCGAGCGTCGCCCCTGGGGCTCGGTACTTCGACGTGTACTTCCAGTCGGTACGCGGACAAGGGGACTTCAACTTCAAATTCTTCGTTCACAATCAATACGGACCATCGGCGAGCACGTCGTTCGTCGTCAGAGTCGGGCCACCAGTGTCCAAAGATGGCTCTCCGGTGTCAAAAGAAGTCCAGCCCTCAATCGGCGTCTCTAACTCCAGCTCAGCTCAACTTCAGAGGGAAATGAAAAGCCTCGAGGAAGGCTGTTCCTACTTGCGAGACACCGAATCGCCCGAAAATATGCAGCCGTTTTCGATTAATAACTTGTAGAGATTCTCCAGCACACAAGCCAATCGAGCCAGTGGCTCAGCCGAGGTATCTCGGCTGGTCACAACGCGTCATCTTCCTTAACTCGTACTGTTGATCCATCGCGTTAACGAGGGGACGCTGGGGCCCCACTGTTCGCCGAACGGGCTTGGGCCTTCGCGCGGATTTCCGCGCGGACGGATACCAATCTCTCAGGCCAGATAAACTCGGGGCTCGTCGCCGGGTCGTAACCCGCCAAGTGACCTTCCAGACGGGAAATCGGTTTTGTGTAGGCAAGCGGCGTGTCGCCGAATACCGCTTCGCATAACGCCGCCAGCCCCGGGTCGTACTCCCGCAGCTCGGCGCGCGTATCGACATGGTTATGGTCGTGGTCATGCGCTCGATTGTCGTCGAACCACGATTGCACGCCCTCCGCGAAATACTCGTGGTGGTTCACCGACGCGTACTTGCCC
>JBJTOW010000818.1:0-10212 GCA_046074805.1 Planctomycetota bacterium
CTTTTCAGCCGCGCAAGTATGCGAGCTCCGCGCGCTTGGGCATGGCTAAGTGTTTCCAGGACAAGCGCGCCAGCTCCTTCGCCGTTCACGGTGCCATCGCGGCGGGCATCGAACGGACGGCACGCATCCGCAGGGTCACCCGCGTGATGCGATAACCGCAGGTCGTGGCGATACATCAGCGGAGTGATATTCAGCCGATTGCCGCTCCCGCCAATCAACATCACGTCGGCATGGCCGCGACGCAAGACGTTGCAGCCTTCGACCAACGCCATGAGCGAGGAAGCCTCGCCGAGCGTGAAGCTGTTGTTGGGGCCGCGGGCGTCGAAGCTGATCGCCACATGGCAGGCGATCATGTTCGGCAGGTACTTGAGCATCCAGAGCGGATTGAGCTCCCGCATGCCTTCTTCGCCCCAGAGGCCGAAATCGAACTGGCCGTCGACAAGGCATTTACGGTAGGCGGGTTCCAATTCGGGAATCTCGCCGTAATACATTTCGGACCCGTACACGACCCCCATCCGGTCGGACGGGATCGCGCCCGGCTTCAAGCCGGCGTCGGCGGCGGCCAGCGTCGCGGCGGCGAATCCAAATTGGATTTCGCGGCACATCACCTTCAACGCTTTCCGAGGTTGCACGTACAACTTGCCGTCGAATTCGGGAACATACCCGCCGTACGGCACGGGGAACCTTGTATTGTCCAAGTACGGCACGACGCGAACGCCGCTCGTCGCGGACCGCATGGACCGCCAGAACGCTTCGCGGCCGATGCCGATCGGGGTGACCATGCCAACCCCGGTAATGACGAGTTCGTTCCGATCCGACATAGCCGCCGTGGGTCCTAAGGGTAGGCGTTAACAAAACGCTGCAATGTATCGCTGGCAGGCAGAGTTTACAAGTTCGCGAGCATCAACCGGTTGGCCCCGCGATCGCCCCAACCGCAGGCTCGTTCGAATCGTAGATGCGATACGTTTTGATCAGCTTGGCGCCACCCCGTTGGAGCGATTTCCGCGATAGATCGTTGCTTTCCAGCACCCAGGAAAACTCGACCTCGCGAATGCCCCAATCCAGGATCTCCGGCACTAGCCGGGAGAGCACGACAACCCCCAGTCCCCAGCGCTGGTACTCGGGGAGCACATTGGTGCTGATCAACCGGATCTTGTCGATCTTCTTCCGGTTCCACAGGAGCCGCAAAAAGCCGAACGGGAACAGTCGCCCGTCGATCAACTTGATCCGCGGGTTGTAGTCGAGCAGTCCGAACGCGGCCGCGACCGGTTTGCCGTCGACCTCGGCGAAGGTCGTCAGTTCCGGCACCAACAGGTGTTTCATCTCGCCGCTCATGAATTCCAGTTCCTCATCGGACAGCGGGGTGAATCCCCAGGTTCCGACGAGCGACCGGTTGTAGATGTTCAGGAACGTGCGGACCTCTTCCGAAAAGCGGCGTTTGTCGAGCCGTCGGAGGGTGACGTTGAAGCGGTTGATCACTTCGCGGACGACGAAATCGAGCTTCTTGTCGAGCGAATCGAGCATGCTGACCTCGCCCCAGAACGCGTACATATCCTGGGTTTTGTGGAATCCGCATTGCTCGATCAGCCGCGCGTAGAACGGCGGGTTGTACGTCATCATGAAGGTGGGCGGGCTATCGAAGCCGTCGATCAGCAAACCGACCTCGTAATTCAGCGACGGATTGATCGGCCCGCGCATCTCGTGCAACCCTTGGCCCGCCAGCCAATCGCGAGCCGCGGCGAACAGCCCTTGAGCCGCTTCGAGATCGTCCGTGCATTCGAAGAAGCCGAACATTCCCCGCTTGTCATTGAAACGTTCGATGTGACGCGGGTTCACGATGGCGGCGATCCGCCCGATAGGCTCGCCATCCCGAGTCGCCAGGAACGTTTGGATCTTGGCGTAGTTGTAGAACGGATGCTTTTTGTAGCCGACCATCGCCTCCTGGTTGGCCCGCAGTGGGGGAACCCAATTCGGGTCGCCGCGATAGAGTTTCCAGGGCAATTCGAGGAATTGTTTCCGTTCGCCACGAGTGGAAACGGCCTTTACGTTAACTTGAGACATGGCGTACAACCAGATTACCGTTCAGGGATAAGGACGGCGGGCGGCCGCTGGGGCGATCTTAACAGGTAGAGGCGGCGGACAGGACGGCGCTCGGGCTTTCAAGGAAGGAAACCGGCTATGTCGATTCTCGTAACCGGGGCCACCGGTCTGGTGGGTAACAACGTCGTTCGGCACCTGCTCCGGCAAGGACGCTCAGTGCGAGTCCTGGTTCGCGAAGGGACCGACCAACGGCCGCTCGACGGATTGTCGATCCAACGATGTTACGGCGATGTTCGGGACGCCGACGCGGTTGCCCGAGCGTGCGACGGGGTGACGGCGGTCATTCACTCCGCCGCCTACCTGCATATCGGCCGGGAAAACCTTGATTTGCAGAGGGAAATCAATGTTCGCGGCACGGAAAATGTCGCGCGGGCCGCACGACTGGCGAAAGCCCGCATGCTTCACATTTCCACCATCAATGCCCTGGATGTGCCAGCCGATCGTGTGCCGCTCGACGAAACCGGACATGGCAACCGCAATGTGCCGTGCGGCTACGTTCTGACGAAACAAGAGGCGGAAGCGGTCGTGCGACGGGAAATCGCCGAGGGACTCGATGGGTTGATCGCCAACCCTGGGTTCATGCTCGGCGAATGGGATTGGAAGCCGTCGTCGAGCCGGATGTTTATTGAAGTGGTGCGCCGCCGTCCGCTGCTCGCCCCGAGGGGTGGGCTAAGCGTCTGCGACATCGATGACGTGGCGGCCGCTTTGGTCCAGGCCCTGGACCATTCCCCGACCGGCCGCCAGTTCATCTTGGCGGGCCATAATGTCACTTATCTGGAATTGTGGCGCCGAATGGCGGACTGCGCTGGCTCGCGGCCTCCCATGGGGAGGATCGGACCGGTGATTAGCTGGGGCGCCGGGCTGGTTGGCGACGCGCTCGCCCGCTTGCGGGGCTGGGAGAGCGACTTGAACTCGGCGGCCGTCCGCATGTCCGGATTATTTCATTTTTACAGCAGTGACCGGGCAAAAGCCGAGTTGAATTATTGCCCCCGGCCGCTCGAAGAAACCATTCGCAGGACCTACGCTTGGCTTGTCCAGCAGCGGTACTTTTCGCTGCCCTAGGGGACGGCGAAAAGTACTTCTGGCGGATGGGGGGCGGTCCGATGAACCGCGTTTTGGTAACCGGTGCGTCGGGATTCGTGGGCGGCCACTTGGTCGACGCCCTCACGCGCCTCGGACTGGATGTTCGAGTGCTCGTCCGGTCCAATGCCGCCGCCGACCGGTTCCGTGAACAGCAGGTGGGCGTGGCGCTTGGCGACCTCTGCGATGCCGAATCCCTGCCAGCCGCCGTCGCCGATCGCGACACAATATTCCACGTCGGCGGCGTGATCGCGGTGGTCCGCTACGACGATTTCGACCGCGTCAATGGCGGTGGCACCCGCAATTTGGTGGCCGCCTGCCAACGGCTATCGCAACCGCCCAGGTTCGTCCAGGTGTCGTCCATCTCGGCCGCCGGGCCGATTCCCCGGGGAAGTGTAAGGACCGAGGAAGCCGCCCCAAATCCGATTTCGCGGTACGGCATCAGCAAGCGGGCCGGTGAAGCGGCGGTCGAAGCGGCTGCGGGTCGAATGCCAGTCACCGTTGTGCGTCCCGGCGTGGTCTTTGGACCCCGCGATAAAGAACTGCTGGTCGCCTTTCGAGCGATCCGCAATACGTTTGTCCACGTCAGCCCGCGGCGCCGAAATCCGCCGCTGTCGTACATCGAAGTCTGTGATCTAGCGGAACTGCTGATCACGGCCGCTGAGCGGGGGCGGTGCGTCGAACCGCCAGGCTCCACAACGCCGGGAACCGGCGAAGGCTACTACTTCGCGACGCATGACGAGTTTCCCTGCTACCGGCAATTCGGACAATTGGCGGCGCAAGCGATGGGCCGGCGGTTCGCGATCCCGTGCGTGCCGCCCCGGCCCATCCCATGGTGCATCGCGCTCGTCGGCGAAACCATCGCGAAGCTTCGCGGAAAACCAGTCGTGTTCGGCCGCGATAAATTCCGCGAGGCGACCGCTTCATCGTGGGCCTGCTCCAACCGGCGAGCCCGCGAACAACTCGGCTTCCATCCCTCCGCCCCGCTGCTGGACCAACTTCGCGCCACGGTGGAATGGTATCGCCACGAAGGGTGGCTGTAGCTTCCGAGCTATTTTCGAGCAGCTTTGTTTCGACCATTAACCCGTCCGAAGGCCTTCTCGCGTCTTGACGACTCTGCGTTTTTCGGGTTCGACGGATTTCCTCGTCCTTCCCTGCTCGTGCTGTGGTGGATCGGAAAAGCATCGAACAACACGCGTTATTTGTGTACCATGCGGCCCGCGACGATAGTGGCACAAACAGGCCGATGTTGCGCGAGCCACGCCTGATTGGGGGAGGGCACGCCGCGTAGCGAAACCACGGGGCTCAAGAACGTCGAGCGTCGCGACGGCTTGGCACTCCGCACCACCAATCGCCGAGCGGCGCGAAATCCCCCGCCACACGCCACCCATCCCCCGCCCCCAACCGAGTCCCCACAACGATGCCGCATATCCACTACGTTACCTACCGAGTTTTGTTGGCCGTCGCGTTGGCTGGGGTCGTTCTAGCCGCTGAGGCAGCCGAGCCGCCGATGGAAGTTTTGAAGCTGCGTCCACTATTGGTGGATGGTGGCGGCGCCAAGATCGAGACGGCGGCGGCGTGGGCGGAGCGTCGGGCGGAGTTGCGCACCGAGTGGCTCAAGATTCTCGGAATGCCGTCGATCGCTCGGCGGCCCTTGCCCGCTGTCAGAGTGCTCGAGGAGGACGTGGTTGGCGACGTCGTGCGGCGACGCATTCGCTATTCGAGCGGCCCCGAGTGGGAGACGGAAGCGTATGTTCTGCGGCCCCGGCCCGGTAGTCCGTTGGCCGAACGTCCCCAGCCGGCGGCCATCGTGTTGCATTCGACGGTCGACCACACGATTCGCCAGCCAGCGGGCCTCGAGGGACCGCCGGAAAAGTTCTTCGGTCTGAAATTAGCGCAACGCGGCTTCGCTTGCATCTGTCCCCGCAACTACCTGTGGCTTGATAGCGGGCGGATCGCCACGTCGGAAGCCGATCGTTTCCTGCGCCAGTACCCGGGCTCGACCGGCATGGCGAAGATGCTGCACGACGCCCAGTTGGCGTTGGACCTGTTGCTGGCCGAACCGAACGTCGATGGCCAGCACGTCACAGCTGTTGGGCATTCCTTGGGCGCGAAAGAGGTGCTGTATTTGGCCGCGTTCGACGATCGAGTGACCTGCACGGTCAGCAGCGAAGGCGGTATTGGCACTCGGTTCTCCAATTGGGACGCCGTGTGGTACCTGGGAAAGAAAATTAAAGCGCCCGAGTTCGTCCAGGAGCATCACGAGCTGTTGGCGCTCATCGCGCCACGGCCGTTCTTACTGGTCGGAGGCGACTCGGCGGACGGCGATCGAGGTATGCCGTTCATCGAGGCGGCATTGCCGGTCTATCGCCTGCTGGCTCCGCATCCTCCCCGGTTGGAGCTGTTGAATCACAAGCAGGGGCACGCGGTGCCACCTTCGGCCGAACCGAAAATCTACGCCTGGATCGAGCGTTACGGGCGTTAGGACGCACGTGTAGGCGGAGGGCGTCAACCCTTGCCACGGCAAGGGTTTTCGGTATCATTTCCCGAGTCGCGTATGTTGCTACTGGTCCGTCGCTGTCTGTTGAAGAAGGGTGTTCCGCTGATGGCTCGAAAAATCCTCAACCGCAAGGCTCTGCGTGACGAAGCCGAGGCCGCTGATGAAGCCGCGATGGTGGATGAGAACGAGGAGCTAGAGGAAGACTCGGAGGATGGTGATTCCGACGAGGATGGCAGTAAACCGAAAAAGAAGGCCAAAGCGCCCAAGCGTAAGTCGAAGGCCAAAGAACCCGCCCCAACCCGCATGAAGCTCTGCTGGGGTGTCTACAACGCCAACAAACGCGTCGCGCTGTACGAGTTCAACCAACGGAAGCATGCCGAAGCGAAGGCCGCCGAGCTGAACGCCAAGGGCAAGTCCGAGCACTACGTGCGTAAAGACAAGATTCCGATCACCGAGGCCTAATTCAAGCTTCGCGTTCAGGTCCGAATCGGACATTCGCCAACGACCATAAGAGTCGTTGGTGCCTCCCAGGAGACTTTCGCCATGCTTCGGCGTTCGTGTCTCATCCGCCAGGAATTGACCGGAACGCGTTCCTGCGTTTTGGTCGCCCCCCGCGCCACTTGGTCGCGGCGCTTTACGCGGTCCCTGGTGCCGTTATGTCTGATGTCACTGTTGGTCCTGCCCATCATGGCGGGATGCGGCGGTGCGCCGTCTGGTGGCGCGTCGGGCGGAGCGACTGGCGGAGACAGCGGTGTCAAGCAATACGCGGCGGCCCAGTTGCCCAAGGTTGAGCAGCAATTACCGGCCCTCGACGCCGGGCGTGTGGAGTTGCCGACCCCGGACGGTTGGGCTTTCGCCAGTCAAGGAAAAGGTCTGCTGACCCGCTTCCACCTGAAGGGACGCACGGGTATCCCGCAAATCGTCGTCAAGGCGGAAGATTCCGCCGGAGGGGTGGCGACGGTCACGGCGGCCAACGTGGCCGAGTATTCCGATCAGGTCCAAGCCGAACTGGATGCCCAGGTCGCCCAAAAGCGCGCGACCGTGCTGGAACCGGCTCGGCCGCTAATTCTGGGCAACAACGCGTGGGCTCGCTACGTGTTGTCCGCGAAGTTGCCAGGTAAGGTGAAGGCGACCATTGAACGTCAAGTGCTCCGCACCACCCAGGCCGGTCGCACGTACACCATCGACCTGCAGGTGGACAACACCGATCTGGCGAAGCATCGCGATCATGCCTACGCGATCGCCGCAAGTACTCGCTTCCATGACGGCAAGCCGGGCGCCGCCGCCAGTCCGTCGAACGAACCGGCCGCAGCGGATGCGGGTGAAGCAGCGTCGGAGGCGAAACCGGCCGCGCCCTAAATGCCGGTGTATCGCAGGTTTTCAGAAGGCGGCGACAAGGCTTTTACGGCGATGGCTTTGTCCAAGCCAGTGAGCGTCGGCGTGCGGGGCGAATCATCATGAGAACCACGCCGCTGCACGCATGGCATGTCGCTCACCGCGGTCGAATGGTCGATTTCGCCGGATGGTCGATGCCCGTCCAATACAGTTCGATTGTCGATGAGCATCTCTCGGTGCGGTCGTCGGCCGGGTTGTTCGACGTCTCCCACATGGGACGCTTGCGGTTTGAGGGGCCTCAGGCCGGGCCTCTTCTCGAATCGCTACTCACGCGCCGCGTTTCCCGACTAAAGCCCGGCCAAGTCCGCTATTCACTCGTCACCAACAATGAAGGCGGTATCCTCGACGACGTGCTTGTCTATCGCCACCCAACAGCGCTCGACACATACATGCTCGTGGTTAACGCGAGCAACCGGGAAAAGCTGCTCGATTGGATTCGTCCGCGAGTCGACGCGATCGGCGATGTGGGACTTGACGATCAGACCTTTGACACCGCGATGCTGGCTGTGCAAGGGCCGCTTGCGGTGTCCCTTTTAGAGCCTCTGCTCGCGTCGCTGTCGCTATTCCCACTGTCGTCGCTTTCTCCGCTGCCTCCGCGGTCACCGACGCTCGAACTCCCCGAAGCATTGGCCGCGTCACCGCAGACGACCAGCGAATCATCGGTGGGACAACTCGCGAACATGCCGTATTACTCGGCCGCCGCCATGCGCATTGCGGTTGATGCGGCTCCCGTGCCCGTTAAGACCGTTGCCGTCAATCCCGTTGCCGTCAATCCCGTTGCCGACAATCCAATTGTGGCGAGTGCTACGACGGAAGTTCTGGTGAGTCGCACGGGCTACACGGGTGAAGATGGATTCGAATTGATTGCGCCTGCGAATCGGGCGATCGCCATCGCCGACTGGCTGCTAGCGGCCGGAGTGCGTCCCGTGGGATTGGGAGCGCGGGATACGCTTCGATTGGAGGCTGGCATGCCGCTGTACGGCCACGAACTGAACGAAACAACCGATCCGTTTACGGCGGGACTTGGATTCGCCGTCGACCTTGGCGGCCGCGCCTTCCCGGGCTCGGAAGAGCTCGACCGACGTTCCCGCCAAAAACCTTCTCATGTTCGGATCGGGCTTATGATGCACGGCCAGCGGGTGCCGCGCGAGGGTTTCGCGGTGCTGAGTGACGGCGTGGTCGCTGGCGTGGTGAGCAGTGGAACGTTTTCACCGACGTTGCGAAAACCGATCGCGATGGCATACGTTGAGTCGCGATTCGCGGTCCCTGGCGGCTCGTTCGCCGTCGATATCCGCGGCCATTCCGAACCGGCCGTTGCTGTGCCGTTGCCGTTTTACCGGCGGACGGCCGTCGCCCCTGAGCCGCCAACGATCCTGGCAAGTCCCTGACCCAACGACATTACTTGCCCAACCAACGGTCCGCTCGCCGGCCGCTTTGAAAAGAAAGGTATCCGATGGATCCGCAAACGCTGCTTTACACGGAATCGCACGAATGGGTACGGGTTGCCGACGAGGCCGCGACCGGTTCCAAGGTGGCGACGATCGGCATTTCGGCCTTCGCGGTGCAACAGCTCACCGATTTAGTCTTCATGCAGTTGCCGAAAGTCGGCAAGACGCTCAAGGCGGGCGATGAGTTCGGGGAGGTTGAATCGGTGAAGGCGGTCAGCGGCCTCTATTCACCCGTCTCCGGCGAAGTGATCGCCGTGAACACGCCGCTTGCCAGCCAACTCGACACGCTCAAGACCGACCCTTACGAGGCGGGCTGGATGATCCAGGTGCGGCTTGCCGATTCCGCTGAGCTATCCAAACTGCTGACACCCGCCGCTTACGAAAAGCAATGCGCCGAACAGGCGTAATGGCCCCGCCCACGAGAGGCGAGGCCATATTCGGGGTTCGCAAATCCTCTGGAATAGGCAACGGACTAGGGAATCTGCTGCGGCTCGCCGCCGGACCGGGTCACGAGTCGAGCGAACTCCCGCATGCTGATCGTCGCGCTAATGAATCGCACTGAGCCATCTCCCAGTCCGAACATCGCGCCGCCAGGATGCATCGAATACGCCTCGGCCGTGCCCTCCGTGCCGTAGTACGGATGCGGAAACGCCGTCCCGACAAACTCGCCGTTCGTGCAGTTCATCGGGCACGGCCCCGGCAGGGTGGCTCCATCCTGCGAAGAACCATCGACACTGAAGTCGCTTGCCGGCCGTGACCAGCCGCCCGCATTCACCCGCGTCGCGGGTAGCGAACCAAACTTGAGGCGGCGGCGGTAAATCGCCGGCCGTCCCGCCGACTCGGCGTACATAATCGTATTCGACAAGCCGTCCAAGACGTCCGCCATCCGCGGCGATCCGTTCTTCGTCAAGATACCTTCACCGGCGAGGTCGACCAACCCGAGCGTTTGCAAACGCTGATCGACGCCGATTGTCGGCGAGTAATCGGTGACGGCGACGATCGGCGTCCACGTGAGCTGTGGGTCGCCATCCAGCCGCTGGGGCTCTGGGGTCGATGGGCACTGGAACGACTTGACGGGCAATTGGGTGACCGGCAAGTTGTTTGCATGGCTCCAATTCACCGTTTGATCGTAGCGATCGTACATCGTCTGTTGCTCAATGAACGGCAACAGGAACGTCAGGCCTGCGATCCGTGGCGACGTCGTCAGCCCGCCTGGACGAATACTGGAAGGCAGGTGCCCATAGGTGTCATGGAAATTATGAGCCGAGAGTCCAATCTGCTTGAGATTGTTTGTGCATTGCGAACGTCGCGCGGCCTCGCGCGCCGCCTGGACGGCGGGCAACAACAAAGCGACCAAAACGCCGATGATCGCGATGACGACTAGCAATTCAACCAACGTGAACGCTTGACGGTGCGTTCGACGTCGCACAGTGCCGCCAGCCACTGGCTCGCAACCGACCGATAATCGTACACGCCGCAGCCGCGATGGAGATAACTTCAATGCCATTACTTAGATCCTTGATAAAAACGCATCCACACGAAAGTCTTGAGAAAGAAATCTTGTCCTGAAATCCAACCGCCACAGAATTGCTTGTGCCTAGGCACTATTTGGCCGAATTACCGCTTTCCACCCACATCGATCGGCGAAAGCTTGTTCGGGCCGGCGACGATCTTGACCGTAATATCCGT
>JBJTOW010000819.1:0-6411 GCA_046074805.1 Planctomycetota bacterium
CTCCGCAGGCCGCGTCGACGCGCGTTCGCCCTCGGGCAAGTCATTTCCCTCCGGAAGCTGGGAATTGTCGCTCATACTGAATCTCGCCATTCGCCTCGTTCGAACACTTTGTTCGATCGGTGGGACGGACAACCGGTAAGCTTGTCGCTTGCAATCCACCCGGCCTTCAACATCCCCCGTTCATGGTATCGGCACAACCGCTACAGAGTCTTTAACCGGCAGAATCTTCCCAGTTTCGCTGGTGGCATCCCTTCGCTGGGTGGCTCCTTTGCCAAGTTCTCCCGTGGATGAACGAGCCGCCCCAACTTTCGCCGGTAGTCGCCTCACCGACATGGTTTACGTTTCTCCACACGCCGAACTCTACGTTGTAGAGCGCCGAACTGTTCGCAGCCAATCAGATACTTTCCATCCTGCCATTGAAAATACCGATCCGCGAACATCACAATGCGGCCCAATCAGCGATCAGCGTTCAGCGATCAGCGTTCAGCGAACGCCGTTCCGCGAACGACGTTCAGCGATTGCCGGCTTGGCTGGTTATCGCTAGTCATGCCTGTCCTACCCAACCGCGCGCCCACAATGGGAACCCCAACCATGGCTCCGCCGCTGCGAGTAACGATTTGGAACGAGTACATCCACGAGCGGACGAGCCCCGCCGTGGGCGCGATCTATCCGCAAGGGATCCATGGCGCGATCGCGACGGCGCTCGGCAGCCAGCTTTCCAGTCAACTGGCCACGGCCCCGCAGATCCGCACCGCGTGGCTGGACCTCCCCGAGCACGGATTGGACGTGGCAACACTGGATGACACCGACGTGCTGCTCTGGTGGGGCCACGCCGCGCACGAGCGGGTCGATGACGCGGTGGTGGAACGGGTGCAGCGGCGCGTATGGCAAGGCATGGGTTTGATCGCTTTGCATTCGGCGCACAATTCCAAAATCTTCCGCCGCCTGATGGGAACGAGTTGCATGTTGCGATGGCGGGAAGCGGGCGAACGGGAACGCCTATGGATCGTCGACCCATCCCATCCGATCGTGGAAGGGCTAGCCGGCGAATGCTTCGAACTGGAGCACACGGAGATGTACGGCGAGTTCTTCGACATACCGCCGCCGGACGAACTGGTGTTCATCAGCTGGTTTGAAGGCGGTGAAGTGTTCCGCAGTGGCTGCACCTTCCGTCGCGGCAAGGGGAAGATCTTCTATTTCCGCCCCGGACATGAAACGTTTCCAATCTATCACCACCCAACCGTGCAACGAGTGCTCGCCAACGCCGTGCGTTGGGCGGCGCCAACTGGTGGCGACTACCACGGTGACGGACGCAACATCGCCACGCCGCTCAGCCCCATCGCGACAACGCACACCGTTGACGAAAGTTTGCATCGGCCGAAGTAGATCCCGGCACCGAGTTTTGAAGTCGCACGGTTCCGGCCGTATAGCGGACTTCCTGATCCGTCTTAGCGGCAATCGACGGCCCGCATCGCCTGATCGACGGAATTCCTTTGCGATTGCCGAAGTGCTCGCGACGGACTGGAAGTCCGTCGTACAAAGGAGAAAAGTGCAACTTTAAAAGCACCGAGCCTGCTCGATCGATGATTGGCTCATTGGGCGAACGGGGCGAGTGTGTCGGCGGCGGCGTCGCGAAGTTGCTCGGCGTCAGCGGGGTCTGAAGCCTCGACAATCAACCGCACGATCGGTTCGGTGTTGCTGGCCCGCACGAGCAGCCAACGGTCGGGCCAGTCGAGCCGCATACCATCGAGCAGGTCGACCGACGCTTCTGGAAAACGCCGCCGAAGCGCTTCGAACGCGGCCCTGAGCGCCGCCGAAGCGACGGGCACGGTCGTCTTGCGGATCGCGTATCGCGGTAGTTCGCGTACCCAGTCACTGAGACGAATTTGACGTTGGGCGAGCGCATCGAGAATCAGCGCCATGCCGACGAAGCTGTCGCGCACATAGCCCACTCGCGGATCGATCGGTCCACCGTTTCCCTCACCGCCAAACACTGCCTGCCGAGCCCGCATTTCGGCCACGACATTGGCTTCTCCCACGGCCGCTCGATAGCACGCCGCGCCGTGGCGAGCGGCCACATCCGCGCTCATGCGGCTCGTCGCGCAGTTGATCGCCACGGGACCGCTACGGGTTGACAGCACATGGTCTAGGCAGAGCGCGAGCGTGTACTCTTCGCCCAAATAGGTTCCCGCCTCGTCGATGACCGCGAGTCGATCAGCATCGGGATCTTGGCAGAAGCCGGCGATCGCGCCATGTTGCCGCACCAGTGGCGCGACACCGACGAGATTCTCGGCCGTCGGCTCGGGCCGATGCGCGAACCGTCCATCCGGCTCGCCGCCTATCAATACGACTCGGCAGCCCAGCGATTCCAGCAATCGCCGGCCGAGAAGGCTTCCGGCCCCGTGGTTCGCGTCCAGCAGCACCGTGAAGCCGTTCGCGCGAATGCGTTCGACATCGACAGTAGCGGCCACCAATCCCCAATGATCGCTGAGCGTATCGGCGCACACGATTACGCGTCCAACTCGCTGATGCCCAACCCACGCGGGCCGCCGCCGGTCAGGGGAAGGCGGATCGAGAAGTGAAAGCGAATCGCGTCGTGAAAGCGGTCCGAGCGGCGTGTTACGGCCGTGGGCTTCCGTGAATTCACGGAAACGTTCGAGAATGGGTTGGCCAGCGGCGGCGGTCAACACTTGACCCATGGGGTCGAAAAGTTTCAGGCCGTTGTATTCCAGCGGATTGTGGCTGGCGGAAACTTGGATGCCACCGGCCGCTTGGTAGCGGCGGACGAGCACTCCCGTGTTCGGCGTGGCGGCGATGTCGGCGTCGATGACATCGCGGCCCGCCGCGCACAGGGCGCCGCGGACAAGATCGGCGATCATGCGGCCGGTCGCGCGGCCATCGCGGGTGAGCACGATTGGTCCCGGCGTGGCCATTTCATGGGCGAACGCGGCGACGTAGCGCAACGCCGCCTCGGGCGTCAGGCTATCGCCCACAACGCCTCGCAGTCCCGACACACTGATGATCAATTCGGACATCGCTTACCTTGTCTTCGCGGCGAGAAACCCGCCGGATGCTTGAGCGTCGCGGCGGATCGAAGTGAAAATGACGGGACCTGTCGCGACGTGACTGCACGAAGCTGCCCACGTGCGGCCTCGGGCAATCGATTCCTCGTACGGCAATTTAGCGGAAAGCGGCGGTAGCGTCGCGAGCGAAGGGCCTCCCCGCGCGCCCCGGTCCCGCGCATACTGGCGGGACGCGATAGCGGGAGTCTTGCTGTCGCTGGTTGCGAGGGAGAACGCGATGGCTCGGCATGTGATCACCGTTGCCCGGGATGTTTTAGCGGCGACGCGCGCGGCGTCCGACGCGTTCCGCGCTGCCCGCACGGCCGCTGGCACCTTCGTCGTGAATGTGCTGTCTTCGCCTGGTTCAGGAAAAACATCGCTGCTGCAAGCGACTGCTCGGCACTGGGCGGGGCGATTTCGAGTGGCCGTGTTGGTGGGCGACCTGGCGACCGATCGGGACGCTCAACGGCTCGCTCCTTGGGTCGATGTGGTGCAAATGACCACGGGCGGCGCCTGCCATCTGGAAATCCCGTTGGTCGAAAAAGCGTTCGCGCGGCTTCCCGAATCGCCCTGGGATTTTCTGTTCATCGAAAATGTCGGCAACTTGGTCTGTCCGGCCTCGCACGATCTCGGGGAACACTGGCGGGCTGTGCTGGTCAGCGTGACGGAAGGCGACGACAAGCCGGCGAAGTATCCCAAGATGTTTCGCGGCAGCCAGACCCTCGTGGTCAGCAAGATCGATCTCTTGCCGCACGTGCCGTTCTCGGTCGAGGCGGTCGCGCAGGACGCTCGAAGCATCCAGCCGGACCTCGCCGTCTTGCCGGTCAGCGCGCTCCATGGGGACGGAATCGCCGCTTGGTGCGAACATCTGGAATCCGCTCGCGCTAAGCGACTCGGGATTTCCAAAAGCGCTGTGCTCCCATGAGTTCTAGCCACGCGAACAGCGACGGCGCGCGATCGGCGCGGCGGTGGCTCATTCGTGGAAAGGTGCAAGGCGTCGGTTTTCGACCGACGGTCGCTCGGGTAGCAACGCAGTTACGACTTCAGGGAACGGTGGCCAACGCCGTCGAAGGCGTGCTGATCGAGCTCGAAGGGGACGGCTTTGCGCTGGCGGCATTCATTGATCACCTTCGGTCGGCGTTGCCGTCGCGGGCGGAGATAACCGCGATCGAGACCGAACCACTGGTCCCAAGCGGGCGTTGCGGATTCGCGATGATCGCCTCGAACGTTGGTGATCGCGGCTCCTTGCGAACGAGGGTGCCCGCCGACGTCCGCGTCTGTTCGGCCTGTTTGGCGGAGGTTCGCGGCGTAGCAACGCGGCGCGCTGGCTACGCTTTTGTGAGCTGCGTCGATTGCGGCCCGCGATACTCGATCGTCGCCGCAATGCCATTCGACCGAGAACGGACCGCGATGAGTCGCTTCGAACCGTGCGAAGACTGCGCGCGTGAATATGGTGATGCTGACGATCGCCGCTGCCACGCGCAGACGAACGCATGCCATCGCTGTGGTCCGCAAGTGCAGCTTCTGGAAACTGCTTCGGCGGCGCTGAGCCCCTCGACGCCAACAGAACACTGGTTGGACGTGGCGGCGAGGGCTTTAAGATCGGGCGCTATCTTAGCGATCCGCGGATTAGGCGGCTTTCAACTGCTCGTCGACGCTACAAATGACGCGGCGGTGCAACGGTTAAGGACACGAAAATCGCGTGCGGAAAAGCCGCTCGCCGTGCTGGTGCGCGACCTAGTCGCCGCTAGTGAGCTGGCCGAAATCGGACCGCTGGAAGAACAGTTGTTGAGCGGTCCTGTCGGACCCATCGTGTTGGCACGCGGGCGACGAACTTTGAAATTGTCGCCCTACGTGAATCCTGGCCTACGTGAGGTCGGCGTGATGCTGCCGACGACACCCCTGCACGCGTTGCTCGCCGACCGCTGCGGCCCTTTGATCGCGACCAGCGCTAATCGTGACGGCGACCCGCTAATCTACAGCGATTCATGGCTAAATGGGGAGCATGGCGCCAGGGTCGCGGAAACGCGGGACTTACGTGAACTGGCGGATATCGTCCTGACACACAATCGCGACATCGAGCGGCCAGTCGACGATAGCGTGACCGGCGTGGTCGCGGGCAAACCGGTGATTCTGCGAGTGGGGCGGGGCTACGCGCCTCTGCCGCTGCCTTTTGCCTGCGGACGCGACACATGGCCGGCGCGCCGCGACCCTGCGACTCGGGGCGACCGACTGGGGATCTTCGCTTTGGGCGGCCATCAAAAAGCGGCGTTCGCCTACTATAATGGCGATCAAGCCGTGCTTGGGCCGCATGTCGGCGATTTGGATGGCGAGCCATGTAGGCAGCGATATATCGAGCAACTTCGCGGCTTTCTGTCATTGTTTGGCGGCGAAATCGCGATCGTGGCTCACGACGCTCATCCCGATTATTACACCACCCGTCTAGCTGAAACATGGCCAGAACACAAAGACTTAAGCCCATGCGCTAATGGCCAGATGTCTGTTCGCTTGATCTCTGTGCAACATCATCACGCGCATGTGGTGGCGGCGATGGCCGAGCATCGGCTGTTATCGCGCGAGGTGCTTGGCGTGGCGTGGGATGGAACTGGCTGGGGCCCCGACGGCACGATTTGGGGCGGCGAGTTCCTGGTGGCGACCACGAAAGGATATCGTCGCGTCGCGCGGCTCCGGCCATTCGCTTTGCCGGGAGGCGATCGAGCGGTTCGTGAACCGTGGCGAACGGCTCTCAGTCTGCTCACGCAGGCGTGGGACGATCCGGCCGCTGCCGCCGCATGGATTGGGACAAGAACGATCGACCAGCGGGGAGCGGATGCGCCAGCCATCGGCCCAGGAAAAGTAGTTCGGCCGCCCGTCGGTTTCCCAGGACCTTCAGGGCTGGAAACGATGGCTCGGTTGGCCTCCGTTGATCCGAACGCTCGGCTGGCGCCGTGGACGAGCAGTGTTGGGAGGCTGTTCGACGGCGTCGCCGCATTGGCGATGCCGGCGCTGCTTGGATCGGTTTCCTTCGAGGGACAAGCGGCGGCGATTTGGGAGTCGACCGCCAGCGAAGCGGCCGCCGCCGGGCACAACAGTGACGACGGGCACAACAGTGACGACGGGTACAACGGGAACGGTGACGGCAGGGGTGACGGCAGGGGGCAGAGCAAGGATGCGGGGGATTACGCTTTGACTTGCTGTCGCCCAGCCGATGCGTCGTCGCTGTGGGAGCTCGATTGGCGTCCGTTGGTGCGAGCGGTCGTGCGGGATGTTGAGCTTGGGCGCTCCGTCGAGTCGATTGCGTTGTCGTTTCACGCGGCGCTTGCGGAGGCCCTTGCGCGGGTCGCCGACC
>JBJTOW010000820.1:0-4043 GCA_046074805.1 Planctomycetota bacterium
GGCGGATCAAATTCGTGACCAACTATCCCAAAGATATGACTCGCGATCTACTGGAGGCGGTCCGCGACCTGCCCAAGGTCTCCCCCTACCTGCATGTGCCGGCACAAAGCGGTTCAAACCGCATCTTGGAACGGATGAAACGCGGCTACACCATCGAGGACTATCGCGAGATGATGGGGCGGATCCGCGAACTAGTGCCGGATGCCGCCGTGACCAGCGACTTCATCGTCGGCTTCTGCGGCGAAACCGACGCCGAATTCGCTTTGACCTTCGATCTGGTCGCCGAGTGCCGCTTCAAGAACAGCTTTATCTTCAAGTACAGCGAACGCACCGGCACCAAGGCGGCGGAACTCATGCCCGACGACGTGCCCTACGATGTCAAACAGTGGCGCAACAACGAACTGCTGCAACTGCAAAACCGCATCGCCGAAGAGCTTAACCAGGAATTCCTCGGACGGACCGTCGAGGTCTTGGTGGAAGGGCCGAGTGATTGGCAGAAACGCCAAGGCGAGACGGGGCCCATCGTGCAATTGACCGGCCGCACGCCGTGCGATCGGATCGTGGTGTTCGACGGCACCGAGCGACAGGTCGGCCAGTTCCTCCCCGTGGCGATCTACGAAGTCAGCGCCCATACGCTCTTCGGCGCCGTCGTGACCCGCGAAGTCGGACCGCAACTGCTCGCCATCGGCTAAAAGCTCCGACTCGCACGGCCCAGAGAAACCGCCCCGCGATCGGACAACATTGCAATCGGATCAACATCGCGATCGGATCAACGCGCGATCGGATCAACGCGCCAGGCGGTCGAGCTCACTTTTGCAGCGCAGCTGCGCGGTCAGCTGGCGGATTTGGCGTTGGTATTCCGCCAATTGCCGCTGCATTTCGGCTTGCTGGCTTTGCTGCGCCCGCTCGCGGGCGTCGATCTCCTGTTCGCGCCGCAACAACTTCAGACGCTCGACTTCCAATTCCTCATGGCGCCGGAAGATCCAGGTCTGGATTTCATCCCGTTGACGTCGAAGATCGCGTTGGCGTTCATCCAACCGCGCGACCCATTCCCGGGCTTCATCGCGGCGTTGAGCCATTTCGACCGCTGCGTTGTGATACTGGTCGGCCAGCCGACGCCGCAGTTTCGCCAGCGATTCGACCAACAGCGGCGCTTCCATGCGGCTCGCCAGTTGCGACCACAGCTGCTCGCACGCCAGCCGCATTTCCAGCGTCTCTTGATGGCGATCCGCCACTTCGGATTTAAGTTGGTTCAGAGCCTCGCGTTCGCGATCGAGCGACACCTCGCGATCCCGCAGCCGTTGGCTGAGCGTCGACAACTCTTCCTCGCGTCGCCGCAGTTCCGCATCGCGGTCCCGCGAGTCGGTTGATCCGGCGGACGCTGGCTCAGCGACCGGTACGAAGTCAGGCCCCGACGAAGCTTGGAACCGGCGCGGCCGGGGCTGCGTAAGACGCGAGGCACGGCTTCGCTCCGGAATTCCGTTCTCGGCGACCGCCGAGAACTCCGGTGTGTCGCCAGCATTCTCGCTAGAAGTCCCAACGCGCCGGGCTCGCTCACTCCTTGCTCGCTCACTCCCCGCTCGCTCACTCCCCGCTCGCTCACGACCGCTCTCGGCGTCGTCACTCTTCTTGTCCGCGATCGGAACCGTTGCGGCTTCCGCAGCCCGCGTCAGTTCGGCCCGGCGGGTTTCCATGACAGCCGTTTGGCGTTCGATCTCCCGTTGGCGCCGCTGTAGGTCACGAAGCCGGGACTTGAGGTGGGCGAAGATTTGACGGGCTTGGGCCTGAATGGAATCGTCGAGAGCCGGCGACGCGACCACCACGCTAGCGGGCGACGCCGTGTGAGCGTTGACGGACGCGGAAACGGTCGCTGAGCCAACTCGTTCCGTGTCAGACGTCGCCGGAACCGTTGGGGCCGGGACCGCTGATGCTGGGGAAGATGAAGGCGGGCCAGCTGATTCGGTGCGTGGCGAAACTGAGCCTGGCGAAGCGGAGCCTGACGAGGCCGGGCTAGGCTGGGCCGTGCTGGGCAAGGAGGCCCCCGCAGCCGTGTGGATGGCCGGTTGCTGGGGAGCGGCGGCGGGCGCGTCCACCGGGACCGGGGCTGGGCTGCCGTGCGTGGCCTCGTGGGCGGGCCCCGTTGGACCGACAGGGCGGTAACTGCTGGGCGGCGAGGCAGACAGGCTTTTCCAATGCGGCCCATGGGCGGATTGCGATTGATCCATTCGCACGAAAAAGACGCGCCGCGGCGAACCGGCGGTAGGCCGGTGCGGCTCATCTTCAGGCGAAGGCGCGCTCGTCATGGCAATCCGATCCATCGGAACAATCGTCACAATCCAGTGACTCTCCCCGTATCGGCCGCCCTGCATCGCCAACTTCAAACAAATTCAACCGAACCGGCCGGAACGCGACTGGCTCGTGCCAAGAGGCTGGTCCGACCGAGCAACCGGAGTCGGGGTGGGTGGGGCCTTGGGTGGCCGCGTAGGCGTGTCTTGAAGGTGCGGGGTGCGCGTGCGAGAATTCGTCGGTGTCTTATCCTTTTTTCCGATCGATGATTCGGACGGTTTTCGGGAGCGGCGTGCTACCATGCGGATCGAACCACTGGGCGACAAGGTCGTCGTGAAGCGTCTGGAGCCGGAGCAGAAGACGGCGGGCGGAATCGTGTTGCCGGACTCGGCGAAGGAACGGCCGCGACAGGGTCGAGTGCTTTCCGTGGGGGACGGACGACGGCTTGCGGATGGTTCCCGTGCGCCCCTTCAGGTACGCGAAGGCGACCGTGTTCTCTTCTCCGCTTACGCCGGAGCCGAAGTAGTCGTGGAACGCGAAGAGCTACTTGTCATGCGGGAAGACGAAATACTGGCGATTTTGGAATGATCCAAGCGGCGGTCGGCGACGTAGGCTAGGCGACGTAATCTTTTATTTTGTCAACGCTTCAATTTCGGCGAAGGACGGACTAATTGGTCCGTCGCGGTGCTTGCCGCACGACGGAAAATACAACAACAGGGGGGGGGAAATGCGGATGGCGACTCGACGGCGGTTTTTGACGGACAGTGCGAAATGGTCAGTGGCGGGCCCCATCGCGGCGGGACTCGGTTTCTCGCTCGTCGATATCGTGCCGGACGATATCGGTTCGGGAAGCGGCCTCGTCCTGGCGGCCCAGGCGGCCGGCGCGGACGCCGCGAAACAGTACGAACAGATGGTCTCGCGGGCGATCGACTTCTTCCGCACGAAGGCCCAAGCTCCCGACGGATCGTATTCGGCGGCGGCCGGTCCGGGCATCACCGCGTTGGTCGCGACCGCGATCCTGAAACATGGCCGGTCGGCCGATGAGCCGTTTATCGCCAAAAGCTTGAAGTACTTGGAGCAGTTCATCGAGGCGGACGGAGGGCTCAACAAGGCCGGCTCGAAATACCGCAACTACGAAACGTGCCTCGCGATCCTCGCGTTCAAGGAAGCGAACAAAGGCGGCCGCTACGACGCGTTGCTGAAGAAAGCGGACGCGTTCGTGAAAACCGAGCAGTGGGATGAAGGGGAGGGCAAAGATAAATCGGACCCGAACTTTGGCGGAGCCGGCTACGGCAGCAAATCGCGGCCTGATCTTTCCAACACTTCCTTCCTAATCGAGGCCCTGAAGGCGACCGGGAACAGCGCGGACAGCGAGGCGATCAAGCGGGCCTTGGTCTTCGTCTCCCGCTGCCAGAATCTCGAATCCGACAAAAACACCACCCCGTTCGCGGCGAAAAACCCGGACGGTGGGTTCTATTACACACCTGCCGCTGGCGGCGAAAGCTTCGCCGGCAAAACGGCGGAAGGTGGCCTGCGCAGCTACGGGTCGATGACCTACGCGGGGCTGAAGAGCATGATTTACGCGGGTGTCGGTCCCGAGGATGCACGGGTCAAGGCGGCCGTGAAGTGGATTCAGATGAACTACGACGTCCGCTCGAACCCCGGCATGGGCGAGGCGGGGCTGTACTATTACCTGCACATGTTCGCCAAGGCGCTCGACGCCGTCGGACAACCCCAAATCGTGGATGACAAGGGCG
>JBJTOW010000821.1:0-12797 GCA_046074805.1 Planctomycetota bacterium
CGGCGGCGTTCTGATCCGTATTGGCGATGTGGTCGACGGCCACATTCATCCAGCCGTATGCCAGACTCGCGGGGGTGTGTTGGTGGTCACGTATGGCCGCGTACTGTGGAACTGAGCCGTGACGCCATTGGCGTTGTCTTCTACGACGTGGACGCCAAACAGCCCGGCGGCCCGGGGGTCTTCTTCCTACGAATTCCTCGCTCGAGTTTGGGGAAATCGTCCGTGCAACAACCGATGAATCCATGATGAATCCGTCTCGCCTCGCGCTTTGTCTCGTCGCCGTCGTGATCGTTGGCGGCACTCTGGAACAATGCATGGCTGAACAACCTTCCGTCGCGGCCGTAAAGACCGTGGTCACCAGCTACCATGGCACGAGCGTCGCTGATCCTTATCAGTATTTGGAAGACTTCAAACAGCCGAGCGTTCAGGGCTGGGTCAAGGACCAAGCGGACTTCACCGCCCGCCAGCTCGCCGCTCTTCCCGGAAGGGCCGAACTACTGGCGCGGATCGTCGAGCTTGACGCGGGCACGCCGTACACGTTGTCGGGCATCACTCGGGTGCCGAGTGGCGACCTGTTTTACTTCAAGCAAGCGGCGCGGGAAAATGTCGCTAAGGTCTATATCCGCGATGGTCGGACGGGAGCCGAACGGTTGCTGATCGACCCGGAAACGTTTCCGAAATCCGCCGCACAGGGGCATTTCACCGTCGACTTTTTCCGGGTCTCGCCCGACGCGCGACGACTGCTTTACGGCTTCTCCGCTTCCGGATCGGAACAAACATCGCTCAAAGTGTTCGACTTGGATTTGGGGAGTGATTTGCCCGGCGCGATCGATCGTCTGGAAGCCGAGTATGCCCCGCCATACTGGCTGCCCGACGGACAGTCGTTCGTGTTCAGCCGGCGGCGAAAGGTGGCGGCTGACGCTCCAGCGACGGATGGCTACAAATTCACCCAGTCGTTTCGGCAGAAGGTCGGCAGTGAACCCGAGAGGGCCGAGTTGATTTTCGCCCACGGCGCCGCTGGGTCGCCCGCGATGGCCGAAATGGATTTTCCCGCGGTGATTGTTCCGCGGGGGTCGCGCTGGGCGGTCGGTCAAGTCAAGCATGGCGACGAAACCGACGTCTCGCTGTATGTCACGGAACTCGAGTCGCTGGGAACGCCCGACACGCGATGGACGAAGGTATGCGATCGGGCGGACCAAGTGACGAGCTTCGATGTGCGTGGCGACGACATTTACCTGCTCACCGCCCGCGGCGCGACCCGGTTCCAAATTATCCGCACTTCGTTAGCCCGCCCCGATCTGGCCACCGCAACCGTGATCGTGCCGCCGGGCGACTACGTTGTGGATTCGGTCGCTGTGGCGCAGGACGCGCTCTACGTCGGTGTTCTGGCGGGCGTGCCAAACCGGATTCTCCGCGTGCCGTACGTCGATGGCGCCTCCCCCGAATTACTTGACCTGCCCGCTGGCGAACCATCGGGCGAGCCGGTCGCTGTTCGGCCGGACATCCCAGGAGCATTCGTCATCACACGTTCCTGGACGCGGGCGGGGCGGCTGTACCGGTTTGATCCCGACGCGCGAACACTTACCGACACCGAACTTTTGCCGCGCGGGAAATTCGATGCCCCGGACACAATCACGTCGATCGAAACCCTGGTTGCTAGCCATGACGGCGTGAAAGTCCCGCTTTCCATCATCCACCGACGAGACCTGCGGCTCGACGGCTCGAATCCCACCTTGCTCTCCGGGTACGGGGCTTATGGCTTCACCGAGTCGATGCGGTTCGCCCCGGCGACGCTGGCATGGCTGGAGCGAGGCGGCGTTTTGGCGATCGCCCACGTACGGGGCGGCGGAGCGTTTGGGAAAGAATGGCATCATGCCGGTCGAAAACATACCAAGCCGAACACCTGGAAAGACTTCCTGGCGTGTGCGGAACATCTCGTGAAGTCCGGATTCACATCGCCAGCCAAGTTGGCGGGTAAGGGCGGCAGCGCGGGTGGCATCTTGATTGGCCGCGCGATCACCGAGCGGCCCGACTTATTCGCCGCCGCCCAGATCTCGGTCGGATGCACGGATATGCTGCGATTCGAAACGACCATGAACGGCCCGCCGAACATTCCCGAGTTCGGCACCGTGTCCAAACCCGACGAATTCCGCAGCCTCTTGGCAATGAGCACGCTGCATCAGATTCGTGATGGTGTCCGCTACCCGGCCGTGATCCTGACGCACGGCATCAACGACCCGCGGGTGGAACCATGGCAATCGGCCAAGACGACCGCGAGGCTTCAAGCGGCCACTGCCAGCGGCAAACCGATCCTGTTCCGCGTCGACTATCAATCCGGCCACGGCATCGGTTCGACGAAGTCCCAACGGCATCAAGAACTTGCCGATGTCTGGTCGTTCTTCCTCTGGCAGTCAGGACATCCGGCATTCCGCCCACAGCCCTGAGGCGGCGGAGCTGAGGGCAAATCCAGCTTGCCCCTTGCCCGGCAACCGCTGCGACCGACTAGAAAGTCCGTCGTACCGAGCAATCTCGAGTTGAAGAAGCAATTGCTTCCGCTTTGGCGTGCAATGGTCTTCGTGCTCTATCGGCAAGCGGGCTAACACGAGCGGCCGAAACAAACCAAGCACATGTCGTCTTCTTGCGTGGCGCCCGGCCCCATGTTGCCCCGGACATCGTCCACTAGACGGCGTCCCAGTTCGGCCGGGCCGTCCGATGAACCACCCACAAAGGCGCGGATACGCGCCGTGCCGTACTGTTCGCCGCTCGGATCGCAAGACTCGTTGATGCCGTCGGTGTAAAGCACGAACACTTCGCCCGGAGCGATCGTCGTCTCAACGATTTCGTAGTCCGAGTCCTCCATCAGGCCGAGCGGGAATCCGCCTTCACCGTCTCCCGGTTCCTCGACGCGGCCCGTCGAGCGGCGCACCACCGGGGCCATGTGGCCAGCGCTCATTACGCACACCTTGTGGTCTTTCGGATCGAGCACCACGAGCACCATGGTGATCAATTTTTCGATCCCTAGAGCGGTGATACGATTGTTCAGTCGGGCGAGAGCCGCCGACAAACTGGGTTCGGACACCAGACTGTAGCGGGCTTCAGCGGAGAGCTTCGCCATGAGCAACGCGGCGGCGATCCCGTGCCCGACCACGTCGGCGACGATAATGGCCAGACGTCCATCCCTCAGCGGAATGTAGTCGAAGTAGTCGCCGCCAACGAATTCCGCCGGCTGGTAGTAGTGGAAGAACGCGTAGCCCGGGAAATCCGGCGAGGCATCCGGCAGGAACCCCTTTTGAACCTCGCGGGCCAGTTCCAAATCCCGCTGCAAAGCTTTTTGGCGTAGCGCCTGATCGTAAAGCTGGGCGTTGTCGATCGCGATCGCGGCCTGCGAAGCGATGCTCGACATGATCTCCAGATCGTCTTGTTTGAACCGGGCACGCTGATCGACCGTGTCGATTTGCAGAACGCCAAACGCCGTTCCAGCGCTGTCGATCAACGGCGCGCACATCGCGGACCGCAACCGCAGGTCCGCTACGCTTTGGCTGTTGGAAAAAGCGGAATCGTTCGCGGCGTCAGCCAGCAGCACGGCTTCCTTCGACTCGATCACTCGATTGACGATCGTTCGGCTAATGCGAATCGTCTCATCCTGGTTGGCCCGCCGAGTCTTCGTCCAACGGGGAATCAGCTGCCCCGTGGCGGACTTCAACACAATGAGTCCCCGATCAGCCTGAAGGAAAATCTTGAAGCAGCTGTTGAGGACCTGCGGTAAAACCTCGTCCAACGCCAGCGTCTTCGCCAGGCTTTGCGTGATTTCCAGCATCGCCTGCAGCCGAGTCTCGGGACTGGAGGTAACGTGCAGCGGCAGCCGGTTGGATGATACGTCCAGTCGGCCCATTACGGTCGAAGAACCGGCCCCTTGCGGGTCGAAAATCTCCCCTGCCGCCCATTGCTGGGTGACATCGCGGTTTTCAGCAGGCGCCGCAGGCGGCGGAGCGACCGCAGGGCGTTCCACCCCGGAATGGAAGACGTACTCGATGTCGCAAATCTTTACCCGATCGCCATCGATCAGCCGTCGCCGTTCTTGGTCGGCCAACTGCCGATCGTTGACGAAAGTCCCGTTGCGGCTATTCAAATCCTGAATGAAAAATTCGCCGCCGTCCTGCGTCACCTTCGCATGTTGACGGCTTACCGAGCCAGTCGTGATCACGATCTGACATTCCGGGAGCCGCCCCATGACGCATTCCGAGCCGGTCAGTTCGTGCTTGCGATTCGCCTCCGCGCCGGTCGCGACAATAAAATGGGCCATGGGAAAACACGCTGATGGCGAGGCAGGAATGACGTAAAACTCAGTCCCGGATCTTACTTGCGCCGCTGCCGACCCGTCAACCAACAGGAAGCCGCGTGGCTCGATAAGTCCCCCCCGAGCGACGCTTGGAATCCTCGACGCTCCGTTTCGCCACGCACGATCCGCGGCGCTGAACCTGCCCACACCCCCTTGCTGCTTCCCACGGCCCCAACTTGACACCCGCGCCGCCCGCCGATACCTTTTAGCTCGCCATCAATAAGTTGAATTTTGCGACAGCCTTGCATGGTTCCGCCGTGGTGTCCCGACGCATTGCGTTGGCGATTTCAACGGGTGGTGCGGACCGTAGCAAGGCTGTGTGATTTTGTAGGTTATTCGATCACATTCCTAGGTGGGTTAGGCGCGGCGGTACGAAGCGTCAATCGGCAAGCATATCGCCGATGGAGCGGTTTATGACCGACCTGCGGCTCGAACGGGTGTCGAAACAATACGACGCCACGAGCTGGGGTGTTCGGGACATCGACCTGGATGTCCGGAGGGGTGAGCTGTTAGCGATTGTTGGAGCGAGTGGCAGTGGGAAAACCACACTGTTGCGTCTGATTGCCGGATTGGAGCAACCGACGTCGGGTGAGGTGCATCTGGGCGAGCGGCGGGTGACACACTCGCCGCCATGGGAACGCGGGGTTGGGCTCGTGGCCGAAGCTGCGGCTCTACTGCCACACCTGACAGTCGAAGAAAATTTGGAATGGAGTCGTCGCCAACGGCGGCGACATGGCGTTGATGCGGGTAAAGGCGGCGGGACGGAGGAAGACAATCGCCACGAACTGACTGCGGTTGCGATCGCTGAGATGCTGGGGCTTTCCGGGACGCTCGCTCGTCGACCCGCCGAACTATCGGCCGGTCAGCAGCAAAGGGTGGCGCTCGGTCGGGCCTTAGCGGCTCAACCAGCCATCCTGTTATTGGATGAACCACTGGGGCGGATCGACGGACCGGGTCGGTTGTCGTTGGCTTGGGAATTGAAGCAGGCGCAGCGTGCGACGGGTTCCACTTGGATCTACGTGACGCACGATCGGCAGGAGGCGGCGGCTGTGGCGGACCGCGTCGCCGTGCTGGACGAAGGGCAACTGCTGCAAGTGGGGACCGAATGCCAGTTACGGGAGAATCCCTGTGACTTGCGAGTCATGTCGTGGTGGTGGGATGGTTGGTTGAGTGGCTTGGCGGGCCAGGGTATCCGGATTGCGGGGAGAGATCGTTTTTCCAGAAGGTTTTTACACCCACGTCTTCCACACATCGATTGGGAAATGACAAGGTGGAGGGAGACCGGTTCCTCAGGACGACTGGATGCCTGCCCGGTGATTGCGGTTTGGCCAGCGGAACGGGTCACGGTTACTGCCTCGCCACGGCCAGCCATGACCGACGGCGTTTCTGGGGTCGATGACGACGGCAACGGAAGTGGAAAACGAAACGAAATCGAAGGGACATTGAACCCGGACGATGGGGAATTCGAGTGCCGGGTCACAGCGGCATTTCGGGACGGTAACCTGGAGAGCAGTAGCCTGGAGAGCAGTAACCGGGAGAGCAGTAACCGGGAGAACTGCGGCTGGAATCATGACAGCCGCCAAGTCGCCCGGAGTACCGGAACAGTCATCGAGCGTCGAGATTGGCAAGGTGATTCGTGGGCGTTGGTCGCCCTGGATGGACAAAACGGCGGCCGGATTGCCAGCGGACTGCGAGGAACGGGGGACTGGAATGTCTGGTTCTCGACGCTCGTGGCCCGAGGTTGGGTCTGGGGCCGGATTCAGGCCAGGTACTCCAAGCCGGTTGGGAAATTGTCAGCCAATGCGGCGAAGAACGAGGCGACGACGGCAGACACAGTAGAGATCGAGGTGGGAACGCGAGTGTCAGTCGAGTTTAAGGCGGCTGACGCTTGTTGGTTCGAACGGTGACTGGGACACTGAGTCGAACGGCGGGATGAGTGGACATCGCTGGGTTGAGAAAGAGAGTGGTATGAATCCGAACGAGCTATTGCGAATCGTCGACTCGTTGCATCGCGACAAAAACATTGAGCCCGAGGTGGTGTTTCAGGCGATCGAATCGGCGATGTTGTCGGCGGCGAAGAAGCACTACGGCGAGGAAGCGGACGTTACGATTCACATTGACCGCAAAAGCGGCACCCTGACAGGCTCGTACGATGGCACCCCGCTCGATCCGGAACTGATCGGCCGCATTGGAGCCCAAACGGCCAAGCAGGTTATCATTCAGAAAATCCGCGAAGCGGAACGCGACGCGCTGCTGGATGAGTTCGGCGTGCAGATCGGGCAAATGGTGAGCGGAATCGTGCAGCGTGCCGACGATTACATGACCACCGTGTCGCTGGGACACGTCGAAGCCATTCTGCCGAGAAGCGAGCAGATCCCCGGCGAGTCGCATCATGCCAACGAGCGGGTTCGGGCGGTCGTGTTCGAAGTCAAGCCTCAAGGCAATCGCGTCAAGGTTGTTTTGAGCCGAACCCGCCCACAGCTTGTTCAGCGGCTCTTTGAGCAAGAGATTCCGGAAATCGCCGATGGTGTCATTTCCATCAACGCGATGGCCCGCGAGCCTGGCTACCGCAGCAAAGTGGCGGTTAGCAGCACGGACCAGCGAGTCGATTGCGTGGGTGCCTGCGTCGGCGTTCGCGGCAACCGCATCAAAAACATCATCGAGGAACTGTGCGGCGAGCGGATCGATATCGTTCGTTGGAGCGATGACCCGCTCGTGCTTGTGCCCAACGCTCTGCAACCGGCGAAAGTCGATCAAGTGCTGCTCTGCGATATGCTAGGGCGCGCCATCGTGCTTGTCGGCGAAGACCAGTTGTCGCTCGCTATCGGCAAACGCGGACAAAACGTGAGGCTGGCCAGCAAGCTGTGCGGTTGGGACATCGAGATTATGACGGCCGACGAGCTGGAGAAGCAGATCGATCGTGCCGTGACCGGATTCAGCTCCATCGACGGAATGCCGGAGGATCTCGCGCAAAAACTGGTTGAACAAGGCTTTCTCAGCTACGACGACCTGTCGGTGATTGAGCCCGATCAGCTGATGGAAATGGGCGAGTTGTCGGAAGAACAAGTGCAGCACATCGTCGAACAGGCTGAAGAGCGGGCCACGGAGGCGGAAGAGGCAGCAGCGGCGGAACGGCGTCGGCAAAGGGAGCTGGATCGAATCGCTCAGGGCACGGACGAGGTGAAGCCGGCAAGCGCTCGTCCAGAAGCTGGTAAGGGCGATGCGGATAAAGGTGACGCGGGTAAATCCGAAGCTGGCAATGGTTAGCGGGCCAGATTTTTTACGGGCCAGATTTTTGACGGGCCAGATTTTTGACGGGCCAGATTTTTGACGGGCCAGGTTTTTGACGGGCCCGAATTTGACGGGCCCGAATTTGACGGGCCAGACTTCGGCGGCCTGGACTGTGACAGACAGACAGACAGACAGTGACTGGCGGATAGGTGAACTGGGTTGCGGTTGAAGCGGCGTAACGTTAATCGCGGCCGCCGCTTTCGGCAGGGAATTGATTCGAGTACGATCATGCGGGTGTTTCTCGACATGAGCCGGCGGGGCTGGGGTGAGCAAGGTCGCAAGGAGACCCACAGTATGTGACCTGTTGGACATCATGCTTGGGAACGAAAGAGGAGGGCACAAGTGCCCATTCGGATTTACGCTTTAGCTAAAGACCTGAAGATTGACAGCAAGGAATTGGCTGACCTCTGTGTCAAAGCCGGCATTCCCGGCAAGGGGTCCGCGTTGGCCAGCTTGGACGACGATGAGGTTGTCAAGCTCAAGGCGTTTCTCGCTGGCGCGACACGCCGTCCGCCTGCCCGCCCCGTTGCTGCACCCGATTTAGCTCCTATCCCGCCATCGGCCAATCAGCCGATGCCCGGCAAGCCCAAGTACCTTCCGCCGACCTCCGGTGGCGGAAGTGTGTCTGCGGTTGCGGGTGGGGCGGCTTCCACAAGTCCGCCCGTTGGCGCTACTGGCGCGGCAATGGTGGCAGCGGACGCCTCGGCGTCGCCGTCGTTTTCATCGGCGCAGTCGACTGCGGCCGGGACGGCAATTCCTGCCTCGGCAGAGGACACAACGGCTGGTTCGATCGGCAACGTGTCCGCTGCCGTCGCGCCAACCGTCAGCGGCCCGGCCGCTGTTGGTTCAGTCGAAGGGCTCGCAGTTTCGGATCGCACCCTTGAACTAGAACCCGAAGCGGCTCCGGCTCCAGCCGTATCAAAGTCCGAGGCGGCTCAAGCTGGCTTGTCGGGACTGAGCGGCACCGTTGCTTCTGGTATGTCTTCGACGGCGGCCGGTGCGGTTGAGTCCTCGGAGAAGCCGGGCGATGCCCGAATCATGGCCGCCCAAGATCGCGGCTCGGGTGTATTGGGTGCGCCTTTGGCTACCCCCAGTGCCGCTGCCGCAGCGCTAGCCGATCAAGAAGTGGATGGTTCGCCCAAGGGTGCTTCGGCAGGGGACGCGACCGTTGGTGGGCCAGGAGTTCCGGCCACTGGTCCGCTCTCGGGACGCAGTTCCGCCGAAGTTGGCACCCCGGCTGCTACCGCCGCGGGCCCCGCCGTGGCTCCCGCATCTCCGGCGGGTACGCCGACGCGTCCAAGGCCCGGTGCGGGTGGACCGCCGCCGCTCGGATTCACTCGTCAGGACTACATTCCGCCTGGCGGCGCAACAGGCCGAATCCGCATTTTGGAGAACCGTGGCGGGAAAAAGCCCGGAGAAGGGGCCGACACTGGAAAAACCCCGCCGCTGAAGCGTCGCGAGCCCGTGATCAACCTCGCCAAACTGCCGGAAGTCAAACAACCGACGCCGGCGCAACGGGCGTCAGAGCCTCCCGCGCAGAAGCCCGAGATGCGTTTGCCCAAGGATGCGATTCGCGGCGCGAAGGCCGGGGCGCGTCCTCCGCTGGAGCACCTCACGCAAAAACCCGACGCGCGGAAGCCGAAGCCGGCGGGATCGGATCGTGGTCCCGGCGCGGGTGGGGGCCAGGGTGCGGGTGGTCGCGGTCCGCAACCCGCACCAGTCGCCGCCGGCGACACGCCACTCGGCAAAGCCATGGGCGGCCGCTCGAAGAAACAACGGGATGGCGGCCCCGAAGGACCGGAGGCCGAGAAGGAACTGGCTGGCATGGCCAGCTCGCGGGCCGATCGGCAGAAGGCCCGCAAGCTCAAGCCCGCCGACAAGACGGGCAGGCCCGGAGAAGATGACGATGACTCGATGGCCCGTCGCCGCGCTCGTCGGCTAACACGCCGCAGCGTTGGGGTCAGCACGGCCGCGCCGCGTAAAGACAAGATCGAGGTGGAAGCGCCCTGCTCGGTTCGCGAATTTTCCGAAGCGACCGGTGTCGGATCGGGCCAGATTCTCAAGGTGTTGATGTCTATGGGCGTGCCCGTGAACATCAACGCCAATTTGAATCTCGACCAAGTGGAGCTGATCGCGGCCGAATTGGGTTTGGACATCGAGATCAAAGCCCCCGAATCGCTCGAAGACACGCTGCTCGGCCAATTCAAAGAGTCGGCCGACGATCCCGCAACGCTCAAGGCGCGGCCGCCGGTGGTCACCTTCCTCGGCCACGTCGACCACGGCAAGACCTCGCTGCTCGACCGAATCATCGGCATCAATGTCGCTTCAGGCGAGGCCGGTGGAATCACTCAGCACATCCGGGCGTACGAAATCACGAAGAATGGTCGGAAGATCGCCTTCGTCGACACGCCAGGCCACGAAGCGTTCACCGAAATGCGGGCCCGCGGCGCCAACGTCACGGATATCGCCGTGCTCGTCGTCGCCGCTGACGACGGTGTCATGCCCCAAACCGAGGAAGCGATTAGCCATGCCAAGGCGGCCGGCGTGCCGATCGTTGTGGCGCTCAACAAGATGGACTTGCCGGGCGCCAAGCCCGATCGCGTCCTTCAACAGCTTGCCGCCCAAGGACTCATGCCCAGCGAATGGTCCGGCGACGTGGAAGTGATTCGGTGCTCCGCCATGACGGGCGCGGGACTCGACGAATTGCTCGAAACGTTGCTCGTGACCGCCGATCTCCACGAGTACAAGGCCAATCCCGACCGCGCCGCGTCCGGTGTTTGTTTGGAAGCTGAACAGGAGGCGGGCCGCGGCGTAATCGCCAAGGTCATGGTGAAGAACGGAACGCTCAACGTCGGCGATATCGTGGTCTGCGGCGCCGCTCATGGCCGCGTGAAGGCGATGTACGACACGCTGCGACCCGATCATCGGTTGAAGAAGGCCGGCCCATCCACCCCGGTCAACCTCACCGGTCTCGACTTGGCGCCACAAGCGGGCGACGCCTTCCATGTGCTCACAGACATCGCTCAAGCCCGCGAAATCGCCGCTTCACGCGCTAACGCCCGCCGCGAGACCACGCTCGCGGGCACCTCGCGAGTCTCCTTCGAACAGTTCCAACAGATCCTGTCCGAAGGCCGGATTGGCGAGAAACGCGAGATCGTCACGCTGAACCTGATCTTGCGAGCCGATGTTCGCGGTTCGATCGAAGCCATTCAAAAGGAACTCGGCAAGTTCAGCCACCCCGAGGTCCAGCTGAAATTGTTGCAGGCATCGGTCGGCGGTATCACCGTCGCCGACGTCACGCTCGCCAGCGCCTCGGACGCCGTCATCATCGGCTTCAACGTCATTCCCGACGACGCCGCCCGCACGTTGGCCGAAGAGCGTCAGGTGGAAATCCGCCGATACGACATCATTTACAAAGTGACCGACGACATCAAGGCGATGATCGAAGGCAAGCTTAAACCCGAGGAACGCGTCGTCGAGCTGGGTCAGGCGATTGTCAAGCAGACGTTCGCCATCAGCCGCGTGGGCACGGTCGCCGGTTGCTATGTCGCGCGGGGAACCATCGAGCGTGGCTGCCGCGTACGGGTCTTCCGCGATGGGCGGGTGATTGGCGAATACGCCATCGATTCGCTGAAACGCGAGAAGGACGACGCCAAGGAAGTGTCCCGAGGTATGGAATGCGGTATCCGCTTGGCGGGGTTCAACGACGTGAAGAAAGACGACATCTTCGAGGCCTACAAGATCGAGGAGGTCGCGCGGACGCTGTAGATAGGCGGGCCGTGCTTGGGGATAGGCGGGCCGCGGAAGTCTTGGACGCCGCGGTATCCCAGGTTGGTGTTCGCGGACGCGTTTTAACAACGCTGTCGCACGTAACTGTTCGTATGTTAATGGATCGGTGGGCTGGAAAACGGAGACCGGATGAGTTCCCGCAGATTGCTGAAAGCGGCCGAAGCGATTCGCGAGGTGGTGAGCATGGCCATCTTGACCGAGTTGAAAGATCCGCGAGTTAAGAATGTGACTGTGACCTACGTCGAAGTGGCTGCGGATATGCGGTCCGCCAAGGTCCACGTTTCGATTATGGGTTCGGAAACCCAGCAAAACCTGGCACTGCGTGGACTGCAAAACGCGGCTGGATTTCTCCAACACCAACTCTCCGAAAAAATCGACACCCGCTACACGCCGCGTCTCGTCTTCTCGCTTGATAAAGGCGTCAAACACTCGATCGCCATCGCTGAAATCCTCCGCGGAGTCCTCCCGGCGGCCCCCAGCGTCGCTTCCGATGTTCCATCCAACGTCGAATCCCGTGAAGCCGATGAGGGTGAAGACCAGGTCCCCGACAACGATTCTTAGAGCACAAACCTTCCTGAAAGAGAGACCCTGAAGACGTCGATTTCTCCGCGAAAGGCGGCGGCCTGTGGGCTTGGAGATGAGCCCACGGAGGTCCGCTAACCGCTGGATCGCGGGAAGTCGAGGCCCACTCATCAACGCCCCGCCGGCCGCTTGCGTGGCGCACTGGCAGTGAAGCCAGTCGCCTAGCCGTGATTGGCAGGGTCCACACCTCCACGCCGCCGGTCGCCGGCATGGTTCCCACTATGACTGTTTCGAATCGCGCCGCGTTGATCGGCAAAGTCCACAAAGTGCTCAAGAAGCATTACAAGCCGGCGGAGGCTTCGGTTGAGCGGACAATCCTGGAGAATTTGCTATACGCCTGCTGCCTAGAGAACGCGCGGCCAGAGTCAGCGGATGAAGCGTTCGCTCGGCTGCAGCAAGCGTACTTCGACTGGAACGAAGTCCGGGTAACGACGGTCGCGGAACTCGCCGAACAGTTGTCGAATCTGCCGCGCCCGCAGCGGACCGCCCAGCAAATCAAACGGGCCTTGCAATCGGTCTTCGAATCGAATTTCGCGTTCGACCTCGAACCGCTCGTGAAGCAGAATCTGGGCAAGTCGGAAAAGGACATTGAAAAACACGCGCAGGGCAATCCGTTTCTGATTGCTTATGTCGTTCAGCATGGTTTGGGCGGACACTCGATCCCGTGCTGCCAAGGCACGCTCGATGCCCTGATGTGTCTCGCGATTGTCACGTCGGCGGAAGTCGCCAAGCTCCATGTGCCGGGCTTGGAACGCGCCATCCCCAAAAACAAAGGCTTGGAGTTCGCGTCGCTTCT